>WBUR01000026.1 GCA_008933615.1 bacterium
AAAAGCAAAAGTCAAAGAGAATCTCGAATTTTATAGTACACTACGCACCATCAAGTCGATACAGGAATGCGACGTTGCCGTACTATTGATCGATTCTATTGAAGGTTTAGCCATGCAGGATATCCATGTGCTCGAAGAAGCGCGGCAATTAAAGAAGGGACTTGTGATCGCGATCAATAAATGGGACCTCGTGGACAAGTCAAGCACGACATACCTTGATTTTGAAAAATATCTCACCCGCTCGCTTGGATCGACCGGTTACGTGCCTTACATTTTTATTTCGGCTACCGGTAAACAGCGTGTCGTCAAGGTTTTGGAGTTGGCCCACAAGGTGTTTGAAGAGCGAAACCGGACCATTTCCACGTCGGCTTTGAATGCTTTCCTGGAAAAAGCAATTGAGAAGAATCATCCGCCTGCTGTGCAGGGAAAAGATCTCAGAATCAATTATGTCACTCAGGTTAAATCCCGACCGCCTGTATTCGCTTTCTTTTCAAATGCGCCGGAACTCATACCGGCTAATTATCGGCAGTATCTGGAAAAACAAATGCGGGAACAATTCGGATTTGAAGGCGTTCCCCTCTCACTCACTTTTCGCAAAAAAAGTAAGGATCGACATTAATGAGATTTTTGATTGCAATCGTAGTTCTATTTCTGCTATTGGCCAACCCGGTTTTTGCGCAGAAAGATGAAGCCCGAAACTCGTTACACATGATTAACGAAGCGCTCGAAACCGGATCAATTAGTGCAGACGAGGCGATGGATCTGAAAATAAAAATATTGAGGGGTGAGGCGCTTCCGGAGACCTTTCGTTCCGTTATTCCTATTAAATGCGCTTTCGGTATATCAGCTGAAGTGCAGGGTTACTTAAAGACCCGCCCGGAAAAGAGAATCCGCTTAGAAAAACAAGCGATGCAAGCAGTTTATGAGCACGATTTCACAAACAAAAATGCTCAGACGAAAACTTTTCGTATAAATTATGACGTTACAGGTCCTGACGCTGTTCCCCCGGAAAATCTTAATGCGAATAGCCTGCCGGATTGGATCGAGGAAACGGCCATCGCGCTGGAACATTCCTATCGACTGGAAGTTGACACCATGGGTTACCGAGAACCTCTTTCTTTTTCGTCCTTCGGATATTACGAAGTATTTATTCTGGATTTAAACGACACCTATGGATACACGGAAACCGTTACTCAAATTTCTACAACTCCCGACACGTACACTTCAGCTATTTATCTGGAAAATGATTACGTCGAAGGATTTGCCACGCACGGCTATGATGCTTTACGAGTAACGGTCGGCCATGAATTTTTTCATGCTATTCAATTCAGTTATAATTTCCGATTCTCCGACGCCTGGTATTACGAACTTTCATCGACATGGATGGAAGACGTGACCTATGACTATGTAAATGATTATTATGCTTACCTTCCCGGATATTTCAACAGTCCCCATATTTCACTTGACGCAACGGACGGATATTCGGCAGCGCACTGGAATCACATGATCGAAAAAAAATACGGACGAGGTGTCATTAAGAAATCATGGGAATTTATGCCTACGCGAAATGCCATTACGTCCATCGACGATGCGATCAAAGACAACTCCAGTTCAAACTTAACCAAAAACTTCTCTGAATTTACCGTTTGGAATTATTACACCGCCGGACGAGCAGACAGTATCAATTATTTTCCTGAAGCCGTAAACTATCCCAAGATAAAACTTTTAGCCAATCGCCTGATACTAGATACACTAATCCAACGCAGTGTGCCGACGCTGGCCGCAAACTATTACAGCTTCTATGTTTTGGATACAACCCATTGCGAAATTAAGTTTAACGGCGCTCAGTCAAACAATTATTTCGATGTTTATACGATTGAATATAACAAAGCTTCGGGAAAGAACTTTTTCATTAACCACAGCAGTTCATCCGTAATTGCTATTAATAATATTCTGCCGGGAGATACGCTGTTATGCCTGGTAATAAATAAAGTAATCGACAAAAATCTTAACAATAATTACAATTACAATTTGAGCTTGTCCATTAAGCAAACTGCAATCACTCCTGATCCGCTTACTAATTTCCATTTTTATCCGAGTCCATTCGTTCTTAAATCCGGTAGCGATAAAATGAATTTTAAGTTCGTATTGGGCAAAACCTCAAAGATCGAATTCAAGGTATATACGATCTCGGGCAAACTCTTACGAAAGATCAATTATGGAGAATTCGTGGAAGGCCCGTATGACGGAAACAGCGGATTATATTGGGACGGCAGAGATACAGACGGGCATTTGGTTCCAAGCGGTGTATATATT
This sequence comes from bacterium, assembly GCA_008933615.1. Classification (NCBI taxonomy): domain Bacteria; species bacterium. Next base: position 2,317 of record WBUR01000026.1, read on the forward strand.
TACCAATTTACGGGAAACGGTTTCAAGAAAACCGGTAAGATCGCGGTTGTAAGGTAAACCTTAAGCCATTTCCTCTACACGCATGCTGTTGGTAGGGCCGCGAGACCCAAATGGAAGGCCGGCGGTAATGACGAATCTATTTCCTTTTTTTAGAAATCCGGATTCGAGAAGAGCTTTCTTAACTTCATTGACGCTGTCATCAATATTGTTTTTCAGATCGGGAAGAATCAACCCCTGAACGCCCCACACCAGATTCAACTGCCTCAAAACTCTTTCACTGTGCGTGACCGCAATAATGGGTATTTTCGGACGATATTTGGCGATGAGCCGTGACATCGCTCCTGTGAGCGTGATACTGACGATTGCATTTACATTCAATATCTCGGCAAGATTACAGGAAACGCCCGCAATACCGTCCTGTAATAGCATTTGTTCGCTCGTAAGACGGCGGCGGCGGACATAATCCACCGGCGTTTCTTTTTCCATCAATTTTATGATGCGTTTCATCACAGTTATCGTTTCTATCGGATAATTTCCGGAAGCAGTTTCCGCAGATAACATAACCGCGTCGGTTCCATCGAGAATCGCATTTGCGACATCGGAGGCCTCTGCTCGCGTCGGACGCGGATTTTGCACCATCGAATCAAGCATCTGTGTTGCGGTGATGACCGGCACGCCGGCTTTATTACACAAGCCGATCAGACGTTTTTGAATTGGCGGAACTTCTTCCGTTTTCATTTCCACACCAAGATCGCCCCGCGCAACCATGATGCCATCGCTTATTGCAATGATGCGGTCAATACATTTTAGCGCCTCTGGCTTCTCGATCTTTGCAATAACCGGAGTATCTTTTTGATTGGATCGAATGATTTCCTTAACGTGCAGAATGTCTTCCGGTTTACGAACAAAAGAAAGCGCTACATAATCCACTTCGTTTTGCAGGCCAAACAGTAAATCTTCCGTATCTTTCTCAGTCAAAGATGGTGCGCTAACATGGACTCCGGGTAAATTGATACCCTTATTATTCTTTATTTTACCGCCGTTAACAACTTCGCATACGACGTCTTCACTTGTTTTCTTGACCACCACGACTTTCAACAGGCCGTCATCAATCAGCAATTCGTCCCCAATCTTAACGTCATGAGACAGAGCGTGGTACGTTGTTGACACGATTTGCTCGTTGCCTTCCACTTCACGGCTTGTGATAGTAAATGTTTTTCCATCAATCAAATCGACTGAGCCGTCCTTAAAAGTACCGACACGAATCTTTGGGCCTTGCAGATCCTGTAAAATGGCGACGTGCCTGCCTGATTTTTTTGCGGCTTCACGTATATTACTTATAACTATTTGGTGAGCGTCGTGGGTTCCGTGAGAGAAATTGAGCCGGGCAATGTCCATGCCTGCTGCGATCATCTTTAATATAGTTTCATAATTACTGGATGCAGGGCCTATCGTGCAGATTATTTTAGCGCGGGTTTCAAAAAAACTACTTTTTGACAAAATAAAAAATTCTTTCTATTTGGGTTGAACTTACTTTAGAGGGATGCTCTTGTTTTTTTCCAGAATCATCTTTTCTAGATCTTCATCGCTTACGCCGAGAAGATCCAGCGCGCCTTTTACTCCGGGAACCAACTCATGACTCGGATATTTTTCCAGGAACTGCTCATAAGCCTGACGCGCTTTTTCTATATCTTTAATCTCATTTTCATAAGTGACCGCAATAATGATAAGGCTTTTTGCTGTCAGCGGATAATCCGGATACGCATCGATTATTCTCTGATGGATATCAATTGCTTTGGTAAAATCCCTTAGATCGGCTCCGTAAATGTCAGCCATTCCCGTCAGAGATTTAATTACGTTCAGAGTATCCGTTGGAAATTTTTCCGCAATTTCGCCTAGCTTTTTAACGGCTTCGGTCAATTTTCCTTTTACGCGAAGACTATCCGACTGCGCGAAGTACTCGTCCACTGTTTCTTTTTTACCGCAACCGGCCCCGCACATAATGAGAAACGATAAAACAAATAAATGAATCCATTGCTTTCTCATGAAAAAACCTCTTTAAAAATAATGTTAGTTCATATTTTTTTCGGTGGTCAATTTACAAATTAAAAATTCGCCATGCAAGATTTTATGCATGCACTAATAAAAAAGTCCCGTAATGGCTTACGGGACTTAAACTAAATAATAATTGAACATAAATTGTTAAAATGAAAAATCAAGATTAACGTGTTCTCCGCTCCCAACTGTTATTTTTTGAATTTTGTTTCCGCCGTTTTCCTGCCACGCCGCAACTTCATAATTGCCCGGAGGAACGCCGCTGATAGTATAACTGCCGTCAATACCGACGGCGGTAAAATACGGATTTTGCAGTACCAGAATAACTCCGCCCATCTGGGAATGAATGTCGCAGAAAACCTTGACAGTACCTAATGTGTTAAATGTCACCGATTTAGATTTTCCTTTGGAATACCGGCCAAGATCAAAAGTTTTAGTTTCAGAAAGCGAAAAGATGTTGTGATAAATTTCATCTTCGTTTGGAAAATCAACGGTCGTACCAAGTAAAACAGGTAAGACATGCGGCACAATGGCTATGTTTTTCTGGCGCATCACCGGCCTGCTTTGCGGTAGAGGATATTTGCCGGGCGCTTTCACGATAAAGACAATGGCTTTCTTATCAACACTGCCGCTCTTACTCAGCCGCGATGTACTTTTTCCGTATAATCCCTTGGTTGACCTGGCTGCAGTTCCTCCGGATTTGCTCACAAACACTTTCCCGGTGATTTTCCCTTCCGCCGGTAAAGCCGGCAGGTTTTCAATTGATTCCGATTCAGCGTATTTAATCAATCCTGAATCCGACATCTTTTGGAAGAACTTGACATCCTCGCCCAAAAGCGTAAATATAAGCGCCGTTGCAAAACTAACTAACATAATTACAATTTTCATGATTTTATTCCTCCGAAATCTCAATCAGTTAAAATGGAACAGACAATTGTGCCGCTGTGAACCGGATGCTCTTAATAGTCGACTTTTTATCAAAAACAGTCCATTGCTCGACCAACTTAAGCGTTGCGTCAGCAGTAATTCTAAATCCCAACCCGGCTTCATATCGTTTCACGTCATAATCCCAACTTTCATTGGCGGCCGTCGCAGGATTTTTGATCTTGCTGAAATTCATCATGTCATACCGCGCTGCGACGTAGAGCTTGGGATGCAGCTTATATTTGGCATCTACATACCAACTCCAATTAGATAATTCTCCTTCATCCACCGACGCGTCCCAGGTGCTTTTAACAAATTCACTGAAAACGATCAGGTATCTGTAGCTTGCCTCTAAGTCCACCCCATAAGCCCTTTGCCGATATTCTCCCTTTCCTTTCCCCTCTTCCAGCAGCCTTTGAGGATCGGCACTTGACAAATAAGGATTGCTTGCGCCTGAAAAACCAAATTTTAATCCCGCAGCAGGTGCAAAACCTAAACGACCTAAAAATTGCTTTCCTTTGTTTTGATTCGCATCAGGATTTGAAATGGACCCTTCAGTAACGGCTATTTGGTACTCCACAAAGGAAATATTTCCAAATAACTCTACTCCAAAATCCCAACGTGCGTCGTAAACAGTTGGCGTTGCCCCGGCTAATACATTAACGGGTAGGTTCCCTTTATGAGCTTTTCTTCTGTTCTTTAAAATAAGTTGTTCCTGATTATTCCACAGATTATTCCAATCCAGGCTGGTTCGATATTGCCGCATGAGCGGTTGACCTATCAGAGGGTTGACATCTGAAAATTCACGTTTACCAAAATTTCCGAAAAGATTGGGAATTTTCCCAATCATAAAATTGATTTTTTCGTTGGGAACATCGAAGATGGTAATAAAGGCGCCCTGAAGCCGGACTTTTTCTGCCGAAGCATCATCAAATAGAACTTCTACATCCGCCCGTAATTTTTCTTTATGCTGAAAGCGGAAATTTAAGAGTGCGCGGATATTATTAAAATTATTATCATTCAGCGTATTGGCGTTGAGATGTGGTTTATTCCCGAAAGTAGTAACGGCATCGACAATACCGCCAATGCCGGTAGTGTTTTCCGAAGTCTCCGTCATTTCGCCAAACTCATCCGGCAGAGACTCATCCTGAGCCCACACACTTTCGCATGCGGCTAAAGCTAAGATCAGAAGAAGGGTTGTCAATGTCTTTTTCATAGTACAAATCCTGATGTATGGCACGTTAATACTATAACGTTTTTAAATATTCGATTAAATCGGTTTTTTCCTGTTCAGTTAAACTAATATCGTAAATGCCCAATGTATTCCATCCCCATGTTGTCATTTGTACCGTCTGAACCGAATCTGCGTAATGATTAACTACATTCCACAAAGTGGCCGCAGAATGGTCTCTGAAATACGGCGCCGTAGCAAATACCCAGCGAAGTGATGGCACGTCAACTTGCGGATTTAATTTTTTTATTTGAATTTTAAACTTTCCTGTAAGCGCTTCCCCTGAATGGCACACGTTGCATTTTCCCTGCCCTTCAAAAACCGTCTTTCCTTTTTGTTGTTGTGTTGTCAGCGAGCCGTCGGAATTTCTCCATGGATTCGCCGGAACCGCCAGCGATAATTGATAGGCGGTTAGGGCGTCCAGTTCTTCCTCTGTCGCCGATCCGTGCAGAACGCTGTCTATGACCACGCGTGTAACTGTTTTAATTTCACTCCCACCCTCACCGAACCACAAATACGGGGGCGTATCAACAACTCCAAACAACGTCGGTGTTGCAATGGAGTCTGTAGAAATTGGCGGTAATAACCACTTCTTGTGGTCCATGTCGCCGCTAGGATGGCACGTTGCACAGCTATACGTTTGACCGGCAATATTGTCAAATTTAGTATCATTGAAAAGTTGCCGGCCTAATGTAATCTGAGGATCTTCACTTATTTTTTCTTTGTCACATGCCATTAGACTTAATAAAGCGACGAAAACGCATCCATTCAAAAAACTGTAGAAAATCTGTTTCATAATATTATTAGAATTAAAAGGTTTTCAAATATTCGATCAGATCGTCAATTTCTTGATCAGTTAAATTAATTATAAAATCATGATCCTGTAACTTATGTTCCGGATCTGCAATGTAAAAATCAATCACGTCGCGAAGCGTTTTAGCTCGGCCATCATGAAAAAAATCCGATTTCGAATACATAGCGATCAGACTTGGTGTTTTGAAAAAACCGCCGGTACCGATATCTTTAACAAAACCGTTAGTACCGGTTGGAGCGGGATGGCACGGAGAACAGAAGCCCTTTGTTTCATAAATTTTTTTTCCTCTTTTTTGTTCCATGGTCAGATCGCCGTCGCTCTGAATCCATGGATTTGATGGAGCAATTAAAGATTTCTGATATGCCACCAAAGCTTCGAGTTCCTCATGGGTCGCCAGACCGCCCATGATCGTATCTGTGTAAAGTTTGGTAATTTCGTAAAGGCCTGTAGTTCTTCCCGACCATAAATAGGGCGGGCCGGTTTGTGCAACGCCCCATAACGTCAGGGTTTTTAACGAATCGGGTTTGCCGTTGGATGAGTCGTGAATTGAAGGGAAATGCCATTTTCGATTATCTGTATGGCCGTCAGGATGGCAAGTTGCGCAACTCTGCTCACCAGAAGAGGAGAACCGCTTATCATGAAATAATTCTCGACCGAGTGCGATCTGGGCGTCTTCGCTGATCTTCTCCTTATCACACGCGGAAAAAATTGCGGAAATTAAAAACAAGGATACGCAAAATACTATTTTTTGCATAAGAAATTAGTGACGAAATGTAACAAGTTTGAATCAAGATATAACGACGACATGTAAGAATATATTCCTTTTTAAATTACATGAATCGTCGAAGGAACTCAAGCACAAAAGATTTACAGATCGGACACGGGCTTCACTAAGTGACGAAATTCACTTGAGATTTACTTGTATTTTGAACCTGCGCTCATTAACATGTAAATAATTTTGGCACATGTACCGATTTTTCTAATTATTTCAAATCATTAAAATGAAATCCTTACTCAAATCATTGATCATTGCATTTTTCCTCAGCGTCACGCTTCATGCCCAAGATACCGGATATCATGTTTTCCTTAAAGCGTTGTATGAAAAATTCAATGTCGATCATATTTCAGCTGATTCGCTATCCAAGCTACTGACATTCGATTCCGTCGTTGTTCTTGACACACGCTCAGAGAACGAATATTTGGTTAGTCACATTCATAACGCCCGTTGGATAGATTTTGACACGTTTGATTTCGCCAAGATGCATGATATTTCCAAGTCATCTCGTATAATTACGTATTGCTCGGTCGGCTATCGAAGTTCCGTCATTGCAGAACGACTAACATCGTTGGGATACCTAAACGTGCAAAACCTTTTTGGCGGAATATTTGAATGGGTTAATCAGGAATACCCGGTCTTTCGTGAAGGAACTGAAACGACAGATATCCATCCGTATAACAACTTCTGGGGAAAATGGCTACGGCACGGAAATAAAGTTTCCAAACCACGGAAATAAAAAAGCCCCTAAAAGGGACTTTTTTATTTCACGTTTTTTTACGTTTTTTTCATTAATTTGCCGCGGTGCTCGTGCTGCTCGAAACGCTAAATGGAACGCCTAATCTCTGCAGGAAGTCAACACCCTGCCCTATTCGAATTTTTTCACCGTCATAGTTGATACTTTGTGCGTTGACGTAAGTCGTTATAAAGAAAATGCAGCGCGTGGACCACCAGTTATTTCCATCAATGTAGATATCCGCAACGTCATCGCCTTGTTCCGATCGCTTATAACTCCATCGAACCACTTTGCCAAACATATCGACGTCACTTTTATCGTTCTTCTTGAAGACAATCCGGATGGGAACCGTTCCGCTTATTTCTCCTTCTTTAGAGAATCCACCGGTGCCAACCGGAGTACATTTAATTTCAATCCGCTCATTGCCTGCTGTGATCGTATGTTTCTCCTGCGCAAACAGATGAGAACTCAAAAGAATGAATATAACCACCACGAAGCTTTTCACGGGATACCTCCTGAAAAATAAATGTTAGGAACACACCTTAATTATTAGTTTCAAAATACACATAAATCGTCTGAAATTCTACAAAAATTTTCAAGTTTTTTGTCAAACTAATTTATGGTTTACCAAATTCAGTTTCCGTGCACTATTTTTTGGAGTATTCATAAAAACCGCGGCCGCTCTTGAACCCGAGGTATCCGGCATTTACCATTTTCTTTAGCAGCGGGCATGGGCGATACTTATCATCGCCAAGACCTTCGTGCATCACATTCATGATGAATAGGCACACGTCCAAACCGATAAAATCAGCTAGCTGGAGCGGCCCCATCGGATGATTCATCCCCAATTTCATAACTGAATCAATCGACTCTTTAGTAGCGACACCTTCCATCAAACAAAAAATGGCTTCATTTATCATCGGCATGAGTACACGATTTGAAATAAAGCCAGGATAATCATTGACTTCTACCGGAGTTTTTTCAAGTTTTTCAGTCAATGATTTTACCGCAGCATAAGTCTCGTCACTAGTTGCCAGTCCACGAATAATCTCCACCAATTTCATCACTGGCACCGGGTTCATAAAATGCATGCCGATTATCCTGTCGGCACGTTTAGTAACCCCGGCAATTTGCGTAATAGATATGGAAGACGTATTGGTAGCCAATATCACCTCCGGCCTGCAAGCCGAGTCCAGAGTCTTGAACAACTGTGTTTTAATTTCAAAATTCTCGGTTGCAGCTTCGATGACCAGATCGCTGGAGCCTGCGTCCTTGATCTCCGTAGAAAGTCCAATCCGTGAAAGCGCTGCCTGCTTTAAATCCTCCGTTAAAGTCCCTTTAGTAACCTGCCTGGTAAGGTTCTTCTCAATAGTTGCTTTGGCTTTGTCCAGGAAAACCTGACTGATATCGATAAGTTTCACTTGGTACCCGTATTGGGCAAAGACATGGGCGATACCATTTCCCATGGTTCCGGCGCCGATGACGGCTACTTGTTTAATTTCCATTTGACTTCTCCGATTTATTTTCTGTCATCTGTATTTAGAATTGCGTGGCAATGTACTTTTTTTGAATTTGAATAACAATAAAAAAAGCCTGTGCATATTAGCACAGGCTTCGTTTAAAGGACATAAACACGGTCAACTAGACCGTGGCCATCTGACTCTTGTCAAGGACCTTGTGAATTTCCGTCTTCAGTTCAGTCATGTCGGACGATTTGACTACATACGCTTCGGCCGCCCAACTCATGAAATCATTCTTGTAGTGTGAATAAGCAGAATTAATTATCACAGGAATATCCATACGATGATCCAGCATTTTTGTAAGAAATTCCATACCGTCACCTTCGGGCATCATGATATCCAACACGATCAGATCCGGCTGATCCTCTCTCAGTTTCGATATCGCTTCCCGGCCATTGGATAAACAGGTCACATCATGACCCATACCTTCCAATTCAGTACGATACAAAAGTCTTAAGCTTGGCTCATCTTCTATAACATAGATTTTAGCCATCTCAGACTCCTTCCTTCTTTGTAAACAAAATATAAATAACGGTCGTGACTGCGCAGAATTGAACAAGAGTAGAAGAACCTTATATTTTAACTGCACCAGATCATATAAAGTTCCAATTATATAGACTTCATAACAACTTTTTCACCTAAATGATTCAAAAACCATGATAGTCTCACGTGATGAAACCAACATCGCTTATTATTTCAACATACCGTGACCTGATCAAAGTCATAGTTTTTTATTTCCAAAAAACTTACATTTCTAATGGGCAGAATAACCTTCACTTGAATCTGCACTTGAATGTTCTGGTATAACAGTTTAGATTACTATGCATATCCGGTTCGATAATATTTATGAACGAAAACCGTGATGCCCATGTATGTTAGAGAAAGTCCTGTGTTTTTTCTTCATTCTCAATCTCAGGTGCAAATTAAATATCCAACCTGTAAACAAGATACTATTATCATAAAACGAATCTGCATAACATTATGAAAACACTCGTCACTTTATTCATCCTGCTTCTTGCGCAACCTTCTCTTGGGCAGAATAAAATATATCGCATGTCGATCGACGGCGTTATCAATCCGGCATCGGCTGAATTTATTAATAAAACGATCGCAAAAGCCAATGAGGACCGTGCCATGTGTTTGGTTATTGAATTAGACACACCGGGCGGACTAATGAAATCGATGAATCTTATCGTAAAAGATATTCTTGCATCTGAAGTGCCCGTGATCGTTTATGTGTCACCGGGAGGTTCTCATTGCGCATCGGCAGGCGTTTTCATTATGATGGCGGCTCATATATCCGCCATGGCTCCAGGAACTAATATCGGAGCGGCCCACCCGGTCAATCTCGGCGAAGGTAAGACAGACAGTTTATCTCAGGTGATGATGGAAAAAGTGACCAACGACGCTGTGTCCTATATTCGCAGTATCGCAGAAAAGAATAAACGTAATCCGGACTGGGCTGAAGAGGCCGTTCGTAAAAGTGTGTCTATCACGGAAACACAGGCCCTGGAAATAAACGTGATCGATATGGTGGCGAAATCATTCGACAGCCTGCTCGTCCAAATTGATTCTATGATAGTAGAAACGGTCGTGGGGAAAAAGACGATAGTTACTAACGGCGCTCAAATCGAAAAGATAGAACGTAGCTGGCGATTTGGACTTCTCGATATATTAACCGACCCTAATATCGCATATATCCTGATGATGCTGGGCATGTATGGCCTTTTCTTTGAGTTTTATAATCCCGGATCAATTTTTCCGGGCGTGGTTGGAGGCATTTGCATCATTCTTGCGTTTTATTCCTTTCAGACATTACCTATCAATTATGCAGGTTTGGCGTTGATCCTGTTTGGCCTCATCCTATTTTTACTTGAAATCAAAGTCACGAGTTATGGCGCTTTGTCTATAGGCGGCGTCATTTCGCTTTTTCTAGGCTCCATAATGCTAATTGATTCTCCAGAAGATATGGTTCGAATTTCCTGGGGCGTGATTATTCCCGTCGTTCTGATCACTTTGTTGTTTTTTCTGTTCGTAGTAGGTTTTGGAATCAAGGCGCAAGGCCGCAGAGTCACTACCGGCATGGAAGGCATGATCGGCGAAACTGGAATCGTCATTGATGGAATTATTGCCGGCAAAACAGGAAAAATTCGTGTACATGGAGAGATATGGAATGCAGAAAGCGATCAAGTAATCGAGACGGAAACCCGCGTTAAAGTGGTAGGCATTGATAACCTGACCCTAAAAGTGGTTAAATTGTTCTAAATTAGTTATATTGTTTTACGAAGAATGGTGAAATAAACATAAGGAGCCGTTATGAATTTTCAATTTATATTCCCCTTCCTGGTATTTATTGCTATTTTCTTTTTAGCGAGCGCCATAAAAGTATTGCGCGAATATGAGCGTGGCGTGGTTTTCCGCCTAGGACGATTGATTGGCCTCAAAGGACCGGGTCTGATCATACTTATTCCCATCGTTGATAAAATGGTTAAGGTCAGCTTGCGTACCGTCGTCATGGACGTGCCCCCGCAGGACGTCATTACGCGGGATAACGTTTCCGTTCAGGTCAACGCCGTTATCTATTTTCGTGTTGTCGCTGCGGATAAAGCCATCGTCGATGTCGAAAATTATCTTACGGCAACTTCGCAATTGTCGCAGACCACGCTGCGGAGCGTCTTGGGAGAATGCGAGCTTGACGATCTTTTAGCGGAGCGCGAAAAGATCAATAAACAACTTCAGCAGATCATTGATAACCAGACGGAACCTTGGGGGATTAAAGTGTCGGCAGTAGAGGTTAAACATATCGATTTACCCCAGGAAATGAAACGCGCGATGGCAAAGCAGGCTGAAGCGGAACGCGAGCGACGCGCTAAAGTTATCGCGGCAGACGGTGAATATCAGGCGGCTACTAAGTTATTTGAAGCCTCGGAAATTATCAGTAAATCCCCCGCGGCATTACAACTTCGTTATTTGCAAACGCTGTCTGAAATAGCAACTGAAAACAATTCCACGACGATCTTCCCTATTCCGATCGACTTTATTAAAGCATTTATGCCGAAGGAAAAATAAATACTTGAGTATATGTCTATGTTGAACCCATGGACAGAGATCCCGATCGAAGACTATGAAAAGCATATGTCAGATCGCAACGTTTATCAGTTACAGACGTTGAGCGCTATTCTTAAATCCAAACTAAACAAATACAAACCCTCTTCTCTTGCAGTGTTAGGCGTAGGTTCTGGTAACGGATTGGAACACGTCGATCAACGTGCAACGCCTGAAATCTACGGAATTGACATTAATGAATCTTACTTAAGGATATGTGAGAACAGGTATCAAAAGGTTTTGCCTGGCTTGCATTTGCACAGATGTGACATCCAGAATGATGAGATTCCAATTCCAAGAGTTCAAATGATAGCCTGTAATTTGATATTTGAATATGTCCATGCGGGGATTGTGATTGACAAGATTTGTAAGAAGGTAACGGCCGAAGGGGTGATCACTGTTGTAATTCAGAATAGCAACGGCATAAGCAGTATAAGCAAAACGGGTATCCAAAGCCTAAACAGCCTAGCTTCCATATTCAAAGAAGTATTAATTGATGATCTGATTTCTAAGTTTGACCGTGTTGGCTTTCAAAAAGCTGAACAAGAAGCAATGGAATTACCCAATGGAAAAAATTTTACAATCGCTGACTTTAAAAACATTGTTTTCTGAGATCGAGTTATTTTTTTTCAAATAAAAATGATTTTACCAAACCTCTGAATTGACTGGTGTCAAGGGGCTTGCTCACGTAAGCGTTACATCCCGCATTGAGCACGCGTTCCTCGTCCCCTTTCATCGCATGCGCGGTGAGGCCGATGATCGGGATGTGTTTAACTGATTCCGTGTTTTTCAGAGTTCGTGCAACCTCATATCCATCCATTTTCGGAAGTTGAATATCTAATATGATCAGATCCGGTTTTAGTTCTTCCGCAAGATCGATCGCGTCCTCACCGTTACTTGCTTCAATGAAGTCGTAGTCCTGATTTTTTAATGTCAGCTTGACAAGCCGCATATTGACCTCGTTGTCTTCCACCAATAGGATCTTTTTTGATTCCATGATTTTTCCCTTCTATCCGATTACACGCTTTATTTCGTACAAAAGATCGTCGGTACTGTATGATGCTTTCTGCATGAGGCAGCGAACTTGTCCGCTGAGAATATCTTTTTCTTTTCTCGTTAGTTCTTTAGCGGTGAGTATGATGATCGGAATTTCCTTCAGATTAGGATCCTGCCGCATCACGTCCACCACTTCGAAGCCGCTCATCTGAGGCATCATCAGATCCAAAATCAACAGATCGGGCTTGCTGTTAGTAATTTTCCGCAGTGCTTCTACGCCATTTTTAGCGCGATCAACGTCAAATCCCTCTTTCTCAAGAAATGTTCCTGTCAAAATTAACGCCTTCTCATCGTCATCTACGACTAATATTTGAGATACATTTTTCTTACGCTTTTTCGACTTTTTTAGCTTGTTAATTTTCTCGATCAGCAAGTCGCGATCAAGCGGCTTAATAAAATAATCATCCGCATGCAGGCTGTATGCCAAGTCTTTATTGTCAGTTACGGAAACGATAAATACTGGAATTCCCCGCGTCACAGGATCGGATTTTAATTCCTGCAATACTTCCCACCCGTCCTTACCCGGCAGCATGATATCCAGCGTAATCGCCAAGGGCCGTACTTTTCTGGTCTCGGCGAGCGCGTCAATACCGTTATTTATGTGAATTGTCCTGTATCCTTCCAATTCCAGAAAGCGTTTGATCAGGTTCGCCGACTGCAAGTCATCTTCGATAATTAATATGATATTACTGTCAAACACATCTCCTTTTTCGATCGTATGTTTAAGAACTGTTTCATCGCCGTTGGGACGTTGTGGAATGATGAAAATGAATTTGCTTCCTTTGTTCAATTCACTTTCAACCCATATTTTCCCGCCGTGCATTTCAATCAGTCTGCGGCACAAAGCAAGGCCAAGGCCCGTTCCCTGATCTTCCCGTGTACTACTCCCGTCGACCTGGCGAAATTCGTCGAAAATTACATCGTGAAATTCCTTCGGAATACCTCGGCCGTTATCCTTTACAGCTAATTGAAAAACCGGTTGCCGGCCGTTATGAAGAATAATGGATTCTATTCCGATCACGGTGCCTGGAGAAGAAAACTTGATCGCGTTACTTAGCAAATTGATAATGACTTGTTTAATTTTATTCGGGTCGGCAAAAATTTTCATTTCTCCATCGACCCGTATTTCCAGCGTCTGGCTCTTCTTATCCAATAACGGCGCGACGGTACGTTTGATTGTGTCGAGTAACTGCGGTACTTCAAAATACTCCTGATTTAATTCCATTTTGCCCGCCTCGATCTTAGACAGGTCTAGAATATCATTAATCAGCTGTAAAAGATGTTTACCGCTGTGGTGAATGTCCTGCAAACTTTGCATTTGATCCGGCGTCACGCTTTCTTTCATTTCATCCTGAAGCAATTCAGAAAAACCGATGATCGCATTCAGCGGTGTGCGAAGTTCGTGACTCATATTGGCGAGAAATTCTGACTTTAGCCTGTCCGTTTCTATGATTTTAGAGTTCATTTCGCGAAGCGATTTCGTGCGTTCCTCCACTTTTATTTCGAGAATTTCATTTTGCTTCTGAACCGCAGTTACCCTGGAGCGGTAATACCCTACGACCGCCCAACCGATCAACAATACAACCGATACCCTGAACCACCAGGTATTCCAAAAAGCAGGAGTGATCACGATCGTAACGGCAGCGCCGGTTTCATTCCATAACCCGTCGTTATTCGTGCCTTTGAATCTAAACGTGTACGTCCCGCCGTCCAGATTGGTATAGTTCGCATAACGGCGTGAACCGGAGTATATCCAGTCATTGTCGAAGCCCTCCATTTTATAAGCGTATTGATTTTTCTCCGGCCTAGTAAAATCAAGAGCGGCAAATTCAAAAGAAAAAACATTTTCCTTATAAGACAATTTAATTTCTTTGATTTCAGAAACGGAGGTCTCCAGTTTTTGAATTCGGTCAAATTTCTTAAATGCAGTCAGAACCATGGGCGGTATATGCGAGTTGTCTTTCACCTCTTCCGGAAGAAATACATTAAAACCATTCACTCCGCCGAAAAACAGTTCACCTTTGCGGTCTTTATAATAAGCGCCGCCGTTAAATTCGTCGCTTTGCAAACCGTCATGCAGATCGTAGTTGCGTATTTCCAGATTGTCTGAAGCAAGGTCGTACCGAATACGGGATAACCCCTTATTAGTGCTGATCCACAGGAAACCCTGATTATCTTCAAGTACAGCATACACGACCTCGTTAGGTAATCCTGCTTCCCGTGAATAATGTGCGAAAGTACCTTTCTCCCGGTCTAATTTATTTAACCCGCCGTTCTGAGTTCCAATCCAAAAATTTCCGCTTTTGTCTTCGCACATACTGAGGATGCCGTTGGAACTGATCGAGTTCGGATCCTTAGTATCGTTTTTATAAACTGTAAATTTCCCTGTTTTACGGTCAAACCTATTAAGACCTCCGCCAAAAGTGCCAACCCATATAATACCGTCGCGATCTTCAAATAATGAATAAATATCGTTACTACTGATGCTATTTGGATTCAATGGATCATTCATATAGGATTCAAATGCTTCAGACACCGGATCAAGCTTGTTAAGCCCACCGGCGCGCGTACCAATCCAAATAATACCGTCCCGACTCTTCAAAAGAACTTTGACGCGGTTATCGCTTAAGCTTTTCTGATTTGCGGGATCCTTGCGGTATCTGGAAAAGATTCCAGTAGTAAGATTCATCTTATTTAGTCCGCCGCCATTGGTTCCGATCCAAAGCGATCCATTATCGTCCTGCAGAATGGACCAAACGCGGTCTTCGCTGATGCTCTGGCTATTCCTCGAATCGTTACGGTAAAATGAAAAGGTGTTGTTTTTCCTGTCGAAACGATTCAATCCCCCGCCATTGGTTCCGATCCAAAGAATGCCGTCATGATCTTCAAAAAAACACCATACTTCGCTCACGTTAAGACTGTTGGGGTTGTATGGCTCCGTTTTAAAATGTCCAAATTTTTTCGGCTTTCGGTCAAACTTACTTAATCCTCCG
The DNA here is from genome assembly GCA_008933615.1 of bacterium. Lineage (NCBI taxonomy): Bacteria > bacterium. Next base: position 17,526 of record WBUR01000026.1, read on the forward strand.
CCTGTCCCGATCCACAATGTTCCGGATTTGTCTTCGAGGAGACTGTAGACGCGGTTTTCACTAAGACTATTTAGGTTAATCGGATCTTGATGATAACTAACGAACTTATTTCGCGATGGATCACGCGGGTCAAAACAATTAAGCCCTCCGCCGTCCGTGCCTATCCAGAGTATGCCAAGTCGATCTTCAAAGATCGTCTGAACGCGATCAAACGACAAGCTTGCAGGGTTTTTATCGTCATTCTTAAATGAAATAAAACTGCCGGTCTCTTCAGAAAGCAATTTATTAAGCCCGCCCGCTGTACCGACCCAAATGGTCTTATTTTTGTCCTGATATATTGCGTTTACAAAATCATTACTTAAACTATTTGCAAAATTTGCTTGATGTGTATAATGCAGAATAGTTCTGCGATTCCGTTGGTTTGTAAGTTTATACAACCCGGATCCCTGCGTACCAAACCAGATTTGTCCGATCCGGTCCTCAAAGATCGTGGAAACGTAGGCCTGTTCGATGCCGTTCTCCCCTGCCAAACGTTGAAATTTACCCGTTCGGCGGTCAAAAGTACAAGCGCCCATCCCGGTGCCGATCCAAAAAGTTCCGCCCTTATCTTCGTACACCGACCGCACGTCATTACTTATTAGACTGGCCGGGTCGTTTTCATCGTGCATATATGAAACAAATTTTTCTGTAAACCGGTCAAATCTATTTAAACCGCCGCCTTGGGTGCCTATCCATATCGTACCGGACACATCTTCAAATAAGGAAGTAATCCAGTTGCTTGATATCGTGAAAGTGTCCAGAGAACTGCGTTTATACACGATAAAATTATATCCGTCATACCGATTCAATCCGTCTTGTGTGCCAAACCACATGAATCCGCGGCTGTCCTGAATGATGCAATTGATACTACTTTGTGAAAGTCCCTGTTCAATCGTTATTCTTTCAAAGTCGATTTCAAGTTCTTGCGCCGGGCATACCGACCCGAAGCCAAAGCTCGCAATAACCGGTAAAATGGATCGGAGTAACCGTTTTTGGATGGTCAATTTCATATTAGCCCACTACTCTTTTAATTTCATACAGCAGGTCATGAATACTGTACGATGCTTTCTGCATAAATTTCTTAACCTGACCGCTCATGTGTTCACGGTCTTCCGGAGTTAATTCCTTCGCTGTCAGAACAATCACGGGAATATCCTTAAGTTCGTTTTCATTACGCATGATCTCCATCATTTCAAAGCCGCTCATATTCGGCATCAGAAGATCGAGGATGACCAGATCCGGCCTATCCATCCGGATCATATCAAGCGCCTTTCTCCCGTCCCGGGCATTCATCACTATAAATCCCTCTTTCTCCAAAAAAGAGGTTGTCAAGAAAAGAGCATTGTCGTCATCGTCCACGACCATAATGCGGTCGATTTGATTTTTAGCGCCGTTACGTTTCTTTAATGCTCCGATACGGTTCAACATTTGTATTCGATCCAGGGGCTTGACAAAATAATCATCGGCGTGCAGACTATACGCCTTGTCTTTTTTGTCCATAACGGATACAATAAATACGGGAATAGCCTGGGTGACGCTGTCGGACTTCAATTCCTGCAAAACGTCCCAGCCGTCTTTGCCGGGGAGCATGATGTCTAAAGTGATGGCGAGCGGCCTTATTTTTTTTGCTTCGGTCAGAACTTCGTTACCGTTCCGTACATTCACCACGCGATACCCTTCGAGTTCTAAAAATCTTTTCATCAAATTTGCCGATTGAAGGTCGTCTTCGACGACCAGAATGAAATCACTGGAATACGACCCTCCCTGATGAAGATTTCCAATAACTTCTTCCATTTTCAATTGACTCTGCGGAATACGAACTTTGAAAGCGCTCCCTTGTCCGTATGTGCTTTCGACCCAAATCCTGCCGCCGTGCATTTCGACGAGTCTGCGGCAAAGTGCAAGGCCGAGGCCTGTGCCCTGATCTTCACGCGTTGTGCTCCCATCGACCTGACGAAATTCATCAAAAATAATCTTTTGGTCCTCTTCACGTATGCCTCGGCCATGATCGGCCACGACAATCTCAAACGCATTGCCTTTTTTTTCCTCATGATAAGATGACGTCACGCAAATATCGGTTTGACTGGGCGAAAACTTAATGGCATTACTTACCAAGTTCAACATCACCTGCCTTATTTTCTTGGGATCGGCAAATATCACAGGGAAGTCCTTCGGAATTTCGATTTTCAATTTCTGCGCTTTCTTGTCGAGTAAAGGCGTTACCGTTCTTTGAACGGAATATATAAGATCCGTGAATATGAAATTCTCAAGATGCAGTTCCATTTTGCCCGCTTCGATTTTTGAGAGATCCAGAATGTCATTGATCAACTGAAGCAGATGTTTTCCGCTTTGGTGAATATCAATGAGACATTCGCGTTTGTTTTTGACTTCTTCCTCTTGTGTTTCATCAAGCAATAATTCTGAAAAGCCGATGATTGCATTCAGCGGTGTGCGGAGCTCGTGACTCATATTGGCAAGAAATTCAGATTTTAGGCGATCGGCCTCGACAATTTTCATGTTCATTTCACGAAGTTTGAACGTTCGCTGTTCGACTTCCTTTTCCAAAGTCTCATAGAATTTAGCGTTTTCAATTGCCATCGCGGCCTGCGAAGCAAATGACGTAAGAATTTTAAGATCGTTCTCTTTAAAAACATCCGATTCATGTGGATTTTCAAGAGAGATAGTGCCGATCAATTTATCTTTGACCTGCAATACAGCCGTCATCGCCGACCGTATCTTCATCGGTGCAGATTGCTCCTCCTTAAGCCAAAATTTTTTGTATAAGGGCAAACTCAAATCAGAAATGATAAAATTTTTTCTTTGGGATACTGCAACACCCGAAAAGCCTTTACCCACGGGCAAAACGAATCCTTTCAAAACTTCCGGATCGTATCCCCGAAACGCTTTAACTACAAGATTTTTATTTTCTTCATCCAAAAGAAGAACGGTGCCCATTTTTGCTTTTGGAATGGCCGTAATGGCTGAATCAATAACCTTTTGCAGAACCGTCTGCAGATCAAGAGATTGGATTAGATCAAAATTAACCCTATTAAGCATTTCAAGTTCACGGGAATGTTTGCGGACGCTCTCATACAACATGGCGTTCTCGATGGCCAATGAAGCCGGTGAAGCCAAAGACGCCAAAAGTTTGAGATCATGTTCTGTAAAGGCATGAGTGACTGTGCCGTTTTCCAAAGATATCGTTCCGACGAATCTATCTCTTATCTTCAAAACGCTGGTCACTGCGGATTTAATACGCGGTCGATTTGAAGCAAAGGACTTGATCGTTCTCAATCTTGCGTCTTCTTTGTCGAGATCGTGAATAAGAAAATTCTTTCCTTGCGATACGGCCTCGCCCCCATATCCTTCTCCGAGTTTGATATGAAAATTTGCCGGTAGGTCATCATATCCTTTTTGAGCCCTGACCTCTAAATAACGTTTCTCTTCATTCAAAATAAGTACACAGCCTTTTTCAGCCGCCGGTATCGCCTTGATGGCCAGTTCAATTATTTTTTCCAATACCTTTTCCAGTTCGATTTCCCGTATGAGGGTTTCATGAATAGCGTTAAGAAGGTCGAATTGCTGTGATTTCTTTGTGACTTCGTGTTTTTTGATCAGTGATTGCAGGTTAATTATCAGTAAAAAAACACCGGCGGCCACACAAAACATCCATATGCCCAATCTTACGGTCAGCGATTGGAGGTTTAACAAAGCCGGTTCAGGCAATTGAAATGGCAAGAGGAAAACCAACGACGGAACCGCTATGGCCACAATAAGAAAAACGGCGACAACGACCCTGAATTGCCAGTTATCAATCAGCTTCATAAACGATTAGTTGTTGGTACAAATTATCAATAAAAGAAATGAAGAACAGATTAGATTATAAATCACAAAACACAAGGATGTGTCAGATTAAAGAAAAAACAGGTATAATGGCAAGAACCTTATATCCAATATAAGATTATCTATGCGTTTTTCAAATAAATATTTCTGAATAATATCATATCCGAACCGTGCCCAGTTCTATCCAAGCAAATGCTTTGTGCAATCATTTTAAACTTGTGTTTTTTGTCATTAAAATGTATGTTTTTTCCGATTTAATCCCCAACTAAACATAAGATATTTATGACCCTCAAATTCAGAGACAAGCTCATACTACTTGTTCTGGTTATATTGATCATAGCCGGAACATCTTATTTCTTCGTATCCGTGCAGTTGGCTAAGCGCATTGAAAGCGACATTGTCGACCGGCTTTCCCGCAGCAATGTTACCTACGAAGAATTTAACAACAGCTATTTCAATCAGCTTATTCTGCAATCCCGCAGCGTGTCCGACAACCCGAAATTCGCCGCTCAGCTCAGCACCGGCGATAAAGCCACGGTACAACAGGGTCTTGATGAAACCAACAGGATTAATGGTTTTAATTCGGATATCTTTGTTGCGCTAAGTCCCTCCGGAGAGGTGTTGGCGTACGTAGGAACTGAGATGAAGTCGAATATAAATCTGTCACAGCGACCTGAAATCAGCGGCGCCCTCAGCGGAATTGACAACGGCGGTTTTTGGGAGGAAAACGGAAAATTGATTCGCGTGGCCGCATCGCCGACCATAGCCAACGATCAGGTTCTTGGCGCTATCGCATTGGGCTATGAGGTCTCCGATACGGTAGCTGCTGTCATTTCAAAAGTAACAACCAGCCATATCGCATTCCTTGTCAGCAACAAAATTGTTGCAACCAATATGTATGATAAACGACAAGAATTATTTGACCAATTCCAGCAGCATAAATCCGAACTGGATCACGCGATGATCAAAAAAACATCCAGTTCTGCATTTAAATTTATGGTCGGCGAAGAAAAATATTTGGGGGTAGCTTCCCCGGTATTTGCATCGCCGGGTACCGAAGGCGAAGATAAGAAAGTTATCGCAACTTACGTGTTCTTTAATTCTCTCGACAAAGCGCTCGAACCGCTGGTTGATTCGCGGAAACTGATGCTCATAATCGGATTGGGCGTTGCTGCTATTGCATTATTTATCGGCATCGTTATTTCACATGGCGTAGCGCGCCCCGTGGCCTTACTTGCGAATGCGACCCGGGAAATTGCAGCCGGGAACTTAGATTTCGAAGTAAAAGTAAAAAGCAAGGATGAGATCGGGCTTCTGGCTTCGTCATTTAATGAAATGACCAAAGGACTGAAACAAAAGAAACGCGTCGAAGGACTCTTCGGGAAATATTTATCGCCTGACGTGGCAAAAAAAGTATTGGCGGAACAATCCATCGACGGCATTTTGAAGGGCGAAAAAGCCATGCTGAGCGTTTTGTTTACAGATATTCGCGGTTTCACGCCAATGTCGCGCGGCATGGACCCTCAGGCGCTGATCAATTTACTCAATTCCCATTTCGACGAAAGCATCGATATTATCGATCGTTACGGAGGCACGTTAGACAAATTCATCGGCGATGCGATCCTGGCTTTTTTTGGCGCGCCGGTTCACTATGACGATTTTTTTATGCGTGCAATTAATGCCGCCGTGCAAATGCAACGCGCAGTCGAAAAATTTAATTTCCAGCGTAAAATCGAAGGAAAAGATCCCATTCATATCGGTATCGGCATTAATTCCGGCGATGTCATTGTCGGAAATATCGGTTCAAATAAGCGGCTGGAATATACGGTCATTGGCGAAACGGTGAATATTGCCAATCGTCTTTGCAGTGTTGCAAAGAAGGGACAAATCATCATCAGCCAGTCGACGTATGATCTTCTGCCGAACAAAGAAATCGCTTCCGCCATTGAACAGGTCGTTTTGAAGGGCGTAACGGAACCGGTCACGGTGTATGAGATCTTATGGAAAGGTTGATATTACAAATTTGTTACAATATTTCATTGATAAAACATGATGAATATCATTTTTTTTACCTGCAAAAATAGTTATATAGCGCTATACTTAACCGTATAAAATGAAAGGAATTTCATGGAATTTATAGATAAATATGCCGGACCTATCGGTAATTTCGCCCTTATTTTGGCTATCGTAATGGCCGGATTTGCGGTGATTACCTCGATCTGGGGCATAAAACAAAAACGAGGCGATCTGATACGCGTCGCTCAACGCTCTGTTTATATGGTATTCGGAAGCGTGGTGTTTGCATCACTCTGCCTTATCTATTTACTCGTAACGAGCAATATGAATATCGAATACGTTGCCTCGTACACCAACCATGATCTGCCATACTTTTTTAAATTTACATTCTGGGCAGGACAGGCAGGCTCATTACTTTTGTGGTCTCTGCTGCTTGCCGGTTACAGTTTTGCCGTTACGTATAGGTACCGTAACACCCATGGGGAATTGATTCCTTATGTTATCATGACCACGATGGCCACTCAAATATTTTTTCTGTCCCTTAATTTGTGGTCTGCAAATCCGTTCAGCGAATTGGTAACCGTTCATGCGGACGGTTCGACAACTCCATTTTTTCCCGTTGACGGACGCGGACTAAATCCGCTGCTTCAGCATCCTGCGATGATCATTCACCCGCCTACTCTGTTTTTTGGTTATGTCGGCTTTGTCATTCCGTTTGCATTTGCTATTGCCGCCCTATTGAGCGGACAATTAGACGACCAATGGATTAAGTTATCAAGACGTTGGACTCTTTTCGCATGGCTATTCCAAAGCGCCGGCATTATGATGGGCGGCTGGTGGGCTTATGAAGAACTCGGTTGGGGCGGTTATTGGGCTTGGGATCCAGTTGAAAACGCATCTCTGATGCCGTGGCTGACCGGAACGGCATTTCTTCATTCCGTGATGATCCAGGAAAAGAAAAATATGTTCAAAGTTTGGAATGTAACGCTTATCATCGCGACCTATCTGCTATGCCTTTTCGGAACTTTCCTAACCCGCTCCGGCGTGGTTTCATCCGTCCACGCTTTCGCTGAGGGATCCATCGGCATATTCTTCATGACGTTCATTATCATTGTCCTGGCATTCTCGGTTGCCTTAGTCATATACAGACTCCCCCAGTTGAAGAGCGAAGGCAAACTCGATTCCGCATTGTCACGCGAAAGCAGTTTCTTATTCAACAATCTTGTACTATTAATTTCCTGTTTTGCCGTTCTATGGGGAACCATATTTCCTGTGATTTCGGAAGCAGTTACCGGAGAAAAGATTGTTGTTGGAGCTCCTTTTTTCAATAAGGTAAATGTTCCGATTGCATTATTCTTACTTTTTCTTACCGGCGCCGGTCCTCTTTTTGCATGGCGAAAAACTTCGCTCGCAAGTTTGAAAAAAGCATTTCTCTATCCGGGTCTCATCGCGTTAGCCGGCGGTATTGCAGTCTTTATCTTTCTCACCCAGCATCTTTACGGACTCATTTCATTTACGTTGTCCATTTTTGTTACGGCCGTCATTGTAATTGAATTCATGAAAGGTACGGCAGCGCGAATGCATTCAACCAAAGAAAATTTTCTCGTCGCGCTTAAAAATTTGACCTGGAAAAATAAACCCCGTTACGGAGGCTATATTGTTCACTTCGCCATGGTGATCATTTTCGTCGGTATTACCGGGGTTATTTTCAACTTCGAAACCAAAACGGAATTGGGCGAAGGGCAATCCTTTCAGGTAAAAGACTATACCTTGAAATGTGACAAAATCGGTTTTGAATCCAACGCTAACTATGAATCTTCTTTCAGTGTTCTCGGCGTTTACAGAGACGGACGCAAAGTTCATGAGTTAAAACCGGAATACCGAATGTATAAAGCCAGCCAACAGCCCACTACCGAAGTGGCTTTGTATAAAACGATTCAGGAAGATCTGTATGTGGTATTTACCGGGCTGGATAAGACGGAAAAAAAAGCCGTGTTGCAGATATACGTGAACCCTCTGGTCTCATGGATCTGGTTTGGAACGGAAATATTGGTATTCGGAACGATCATTTGTTTATTGCCCGCCTATACTGAAGACCGCAAGGAAGTCAAAGTTCGCAGAAAGGAAAATATCGGTGAAAAAATATAGTCGGACAAGGTTTTTTATCTTAGTTGGATTTGCTTTTATAGGCTCTGTGGGATTCGCATATGCCCAAGGATCGGCGCATTCATCCAAACTTAGCGGCGAACAGGCGGTTTTATTTTCCGAGATTTCCGAAGAACTGATGTGTCAGTGCGGTTGCAATCTTGTTCTGGGACAATGCGGACATGTCAATTGCCCGTCAGCTGTTCCCATGCGCGAGAAGATCGAGGAGATGATTCTCGCTCAAAAAACCAGAACTGAAATAATGGGTTATTTCCTGAATGAATATACTTTTCGCGGGAAAGGGCCATTTGGCAAGGTGATTTTGTCACAACCAGGAACCAAAGGATTTGACCTCATGGCGTGGGTCTTACCTTTCATCCTATTTGCAGTATTCTCGGTGGTTCTGTTCGTTGTAGTTAAGCACGCAACACGCGCCAGCAAGGCTTTGGAACATGATGCCCCGGCGCCGACGCCCTCGTCGGATGTTGACCGGCGCATCGAAGAAGATTTAAAAAAATTGGAATAACGATTTGGAGTAAGGACCGTATGTTAAGTTTTATTATCATATCAATCGGATTGATCGCGCTTGCGTTCGTTCTGAAACCACTTATCGCAAAAGAGTATATTGCACTTGACCACCGTGATGAAAAAACAGTCAAGTTGGACGCGCTGATAGCAAAAAAAAATAAGATATACATGGATATCAAGGATCTTGATTTTGAATTTGGTATCGGAAAAATGGCTGAAGACGACTATCGATCATTACGCAAACAATCCATGGCTGAAGTGGCAGATGTGATCCGCCAGATCGATATCGGCGGCGGCGAATCGTCTGAAGGTAATGGAAAAATCACCGATGAGTATATCGAAAAATTGATTGCTGCAAAGCGAAAGAAGAAAATTGCGCCGGACGAAATTGTAATAGAATCGCATCCTGAAATACTCACCTGTTCGCAATGCGGGCAAGTAAATAACATAGAGGCCAAATTTTGTTCCGAATGCGGAACAAAACTGGTTAAGGATTAATTTAAACAAACGGATGATATCATGATACGTCGAGTCAACATACTTACTGCAGTCTTTCTTATTTTTGCTTTGTATAGTCATGAAGCCGATGCGCAAAGCGGCGCCTCGATCATCGGCAAAGTCTACGATAAAACGATCAATAAAAAAGTCAGCGCGGACTGGGTTGTGCTAGTAAAAACAGGGCAAGGCCTCGAAACCGTAAAACAATTCGATCGGGTTTCCGATTATGAATTCTCAAATATACCTGTTCTGCCCAATGCACCCTATCTCCTGCGCGCTTCTTATAAAGGCGTCGTATATACGCAAAACCTTATGATCCAAGAGAACAAGAGGTATAATGTCGATTTAGTTGTGTATGAAGCAACCGATCGATGGCAAAATATTTCCGTGCGTATTCCGCACATGGTTGTTCTTCGTAACGGGGATCAGCTTGAAATTCAACAAACCTTTGAAATCAATAATTCAGGTCAAACAGCTTACGTACTTTCGGATGTTAATAAACCTACATTCCGATTTAAACTGCCGGAACGAACTCAATTCCAGAATGCGCAGACGTCTCACAACCAGAGTATGCCGGTTACCGCTACGGCTTTTGCGTATGAGGACGGTATGGGAATTAATCAGCCGCTGCGGCCAGGCCTGACCCAGATACAGATCACGTACACAGCGGACTATTCCGCGAATACATTTGAATTAAATTCCCAATGGTATTACGATATTGATGAATGCAATGTGTTCATTTCCCCTAAGGATATTGAACTTGTATCCGATAAATTAACCCATGTTCACGATGAACGCATGGAGGCAAATAACTTTTCAATTTACGCTGCTTCCGGAATTAAGGCTAATGAAGTCATTGCCATGAAATTGTCCGGCGGCGGTACTCGCCAGACAGAACAAAATAACGAGTCGATCGCAGCATCCGATAATATGGTTCAGAAAAAGGCTTTTGTCTGGATATTTCTTATGTTGAGCATATTATCATTCGCATTGTTTTTCGGGTTGAACCGGAAAGCCGCCGCGAAACCGTATCAACCAGCGACAGGCCAGAAGAAACAAAACAAACAGCAACGAAACGAATTGTTAAAAAAACGGGACGCGCTGGCTCAGCAGATCGCACAACTGGACGACACTTTCGATGAAAAAGAAATGGATTCCCCTACATATCAGAAACGCCGCGATAGCCTGAAATCGCAATTACGAAAGGCGGCGGAAGATATTCATGCTCTCTAGTGATTAAGCTAAGATGGCTGAGCTATAAATTACACTCAATGACTGCATCATTTTCATTATGATCGATATCGTTAATATCACTAAACTCTACGGACGATTCCGCGCCCTCGATAACCTCGATCTGAAGATAAGCGCAAACGATTTCGTTGCTATTCTCGGTCGGAACGGAGCCGGAAAAACGACTTTGCTGAAAATTATCGCTACTCTTCTGAAGCCCACCGGCGGTGAAGTACACATCAACGGACATAATATCCGCAAAGATTCCTTTGTGATCTTACAGCAGATGGGCATGGTTTCTCATCAAACATACATATACAGCGATCTGACCGCCAAAGAAAATCTATCATTTTATGCTAAATTCTATGATGTAGAAAACCCTGCCGCGCGCATACAAAACCTGTTAGAAAAAGTAGGACTTGCTCATAGATCCGATGAATCGGTTCGCCGTTTTTCACGCGGCATGCAACAAAGATTGTCGATCGCCCGAGCGCTCCTTCATAATCCGAAGATATTATTGCTCGATGAACCCTACACCGGTCTCGATCAAAAAGCCTGTGAGTTTCTCGATACAATTCTGCTCGACTATCATCAAGCCGGCAATTGTATTCTCGTCGTGACCCACGACATAGAACGGATTGCCGGTATTGCCAAACGCGCAGTCGTATTTGACAAAGGAAAAGTCGCGTGGGATCAAACGATTATTAATTTGGCCCCACAGAATTTTCTGCAACGTGTCAAACCTTTCATGTCCTAATCCGAACGTATTATGAATAAGCCCCTAATTGAAAAATATGACAAACAAAATTACCTGAAGGTGTTGCTGTCCTTTCACGAACAGTTACTTTCAGCAGAAAATAATATTTCGAACTATTATTCCCAATTGACCGGTTTGAAAAGCTCTACGACCGACGTTCGCAATATCGTTATCTGCGGCATGGGCGGATCTGCGATAGCTGGAGATTTTGTCAAACAGATTTTTGCCGGCAGTCTTTCCATTCCCATTATAGTTAACCGCGATTATAGCCTGTCGTCGTATGTCAACGAACAGACGCTGGTCATCCTGTCAAGCTATTCCGGCAATACGGAAGAAACCATTTCCGCTTTTCATGATGCGGCAACGCGAAACGCAAAAATGATCACAATTTCAACGGGCGGAGATATTGAAGTATTATCGAAAAGAAACACTGTCCCCCACATTCTCATTCCAAAAGGATTTCAACCGCGGCAGGCGATCGGATTTTCATTGGTTACGCTATTCAGGATTATGGAACATTTGTTTCAAGATTTCCACGACGCTCATCTGATTAGCAGGAACATCGGATGGATAAAAGAAAAACAAAAACTGTGGACTTCTCCTGTAGATAATGAGCTCTGGAATCTGGCGGAACAGTTGTGCGCTCACCCGGTTATAATATATTCATCAGAAAAAATGTTTCCTGCCGCGCTTCGATTCAAAGGTCAGATTTGCGAGAATGCCAAATTGCTCGCATTCGCCAACACCATTCCTGAAATGAATCACAACGAGATCGTCGGCTGGGATGGAATTCAATCCAACGCGCCGTTTTCAGTCCTGTTGATTCGAGATGCGGACGACCATTCGCAAATTCAAAAACGATTTGATATACTTAAAAACATCCTGTCAAAAAAAACGGCGTTATACGAAATTTACTCGGAAGGATCCGATTCCTTCAGCAAATTTATGTCGCTAATATACTGGGGTGATTGGCTGAGCTACTTTATGGCAATAGTGCGTAAAACCGATCCGACACCGGTTGACATCATTACGCATTTCAAAAACGAGTTATCCAAATAACGATTTACAAGCACCGAGAACACCAGGAACACAAAGAATTAACTCTTTCCCGCACATTTTTAGCGATTTCTTTTTGTGATCTTTGGTAAGTAACATTATATATCTCAGAAAAACGCTCTGAACTCAGCGCTCCCCAGGTGAATCACATCTTGCTTTGGCTCCTTCCTCCCTGAATAATTCAACGATGCCGACACGTGATTATTGATCCTATAATCCATCGTTAACAGCCAGCTTGAGTTCCATCCTTTTTTTAACCCATTCAGCATTTCAAACGGAACAAAAATATCTTTTGAAAGAAAGACTCTTGATACATCGAATGACAGCGCCGCCCGGCCTTTATTTTTGAATGAATAGATCAATTCAGGCGCATAGGAAAGGCTGCGCGCGGTCAGGCGTGAAAACCCGTCCTTCGAGTAAATCAGAATCCCTTTATTGATCCATTCAATCTCGTATATCGGCGTATAGGTGATTTGCGGAATCCATTTTATTTTATAGAAATCAAAATCTCTGTTAAATCCTGTAACCGAAATGGTCGAGCGTTTCAGGTTTGTTTCGTATTCTAATTCGCTCTCAAAGGCCGTTTTTTCAAACGGCTGCGTGCGAATACGCAGGTTCTCAAGTTCTCTGCGCCTGCGTTCATTTCCATCGGTCAGTAATCCAGATATGTTCTTTTGCAGTTCATACCTCAATCTGACCGAAACGCGGCGTTCGTTGTCCGACGATAAGACGTCCTGCCTGAAAAAGAGTGAACCGCGCAACGTATTACCGCTGTTCTGATACTTTCGCAGGTTGATAAAATAAACAGATAGATCCGGTTCTTTCTGATTTTCTTCGATTCTGAAAATTGTCTCAGTCGACATTTTTTTTAACAAACCTGTGAAACCCTTTTCCGTTTTCTCTCTGACCGTATCTACACTTTCCTTATTCCTGTACAGTCTTGAAAACTCAAATCGGACACGGACACCGAATTTTATTTCCACGATGGGCGTGAATCCGTCTACGCGTACCGTACTTTGGATCCAGTCGCCTTGTCCCTGCGGCACCTGAATAAAACTGTCCGGCGCGGACTGAATAAAGTTACCCGTATTCGCCTGTACCGGAACAAATATAAGCTTGCGATCCTGCAAACTTTGTTCGGACACCTGATAATTTATACTGGTAGTCATGGCGCGATTCCACCGGTGGTAATCTACAGTTGAATTGATCAGATGTGAGGTGTTATCCAGGTTTTCCACCGTGCGAAACTTACCATGATATTCCTTTAGGCGCCGGACGTATTCGACGGTAGAATTGATATTATTCCAATCAAGCATGTTCCAGTAATACCTTTGAGTCGTTGCTGTTGAAACACGTCCGTCAAGCGAATCCACCAGTGAGTTCCGGTTTTCGTCTAGACGTGTCTCCAGCATAATACCGAACTGCATCTTGTTAAACCCGTTAAAATCAATGCGCGGACGGTAAGTGAAATACGCAGTACCAAAACCGGAATCTGCGGAGGCAAAGCGATTGCGCACGTTTTCGTCTTCATAATCAAATCCCGGTTTCAATTTCCACAGTTGATAACTGCTGAGAAAAATCTGCCGCGCCACATCGCTATGATACGTATCGGACGAATTCCGAATATCCGAATTTATTTTTTCAATGGAATAATTTATCTGCGGCAATTTATGAAAGGAGGCCTGCACACCGCCGCCATATCGGACAGACTTGAATACATTATTTCCCCGTTTAAGATCTCCGTAGAATCCTGCAAATTGCAGTTCTCCCACCGGCCTGTACGCCGATTGAATTTCCTTGAGATTCTCTTCGACGCCCAGGGAACTTAAAGGAGCTCCGTATGTGCCCTGAATATTCCATGAACGATTAAACTCCGGATCATTGATGCGATCGATTTCTTTAAACGTGCTGTCAATATGACGAATACGGGCGTTCAGGTCAAATTCACCCAGTTTCTTCCCATGCCATCCAATTTTTTGTTTTTGAATATTTGCCTTCAGGTGATACGCTTTCCCATTGATATCCTCAGGTGAAAATGAATTTTTATCAAATGTCGAAAAGGCAACTTCGCTGCCAAATACCATGTTCTTCATTGGCCGCGTTTCGAGAAAGAAACTTGCCAATTGCGTACGCGTCGGCAGAGGCAATGCAACCAAAGGTAAAAAGCTGCCGTTGTTTTTTCCGGCATAAATGAATTCGCCTAAAATGTTGCCGCGAACATAATCGCCATTGCCTGCGCCAAAATCCGTAAAACGCACATTGTAGTCACCGGAGCTGTCGGCGCCAACGTATAAGAAAATGCTGTCATTCGCCGTTAAGTCAAATACCTTGATGTACGCACCTCGCCCGAAATCAACGCGTCTCGCCCCGTCAACATACACCGTTGTTCCCTGCGAGTTGATTTGGTCATCGTCAATTTGAGATAACGAATCGATCGTTTTGTCGGAGAGAAATAAATTTATTGGATTATTTTTGTCGTCCGATTCATTGATAAAAACTCCGCCGAATGAAACCTGTTGATCGAACCAATTAGTTCTAATACCGCTAGCAAAAGTGTTGCGCTTAAAAACATCATCGGCATATTCAAAGTCAACCGTAACGCGCGATTCCGGTGTGATCAGCCGTCTGCGTGTAAATGTTATCTGCCCCGAGTTGTAGTCAATAACAAAATCGTTATCCTCCCCGCGCCTAAGCTGAACACCGTTTAACCAAACCTTTTCCGTTCCGGCGATTACAAGAATATTCGTTTCACCGTTCGAACCCGACAATGCATACGGCCCTTGATTGCCTTCAATGATCGCAAGAGTATTAGACGAAAATTTACCTTTGGTGGATGCATACGCTATGTCGGCTGTAACCGCGTCAGTTCGCACAGCGCCCCTTACGCCCTGCAGTTTTCTTGAATATTCACCAAACTCCGTTCCGCTCAGACTCACCTCAAAATCGCCAAACGTAGCGATGTAATTATCGGCTTTATTAACTTCAACAAATATTTTATCTATCTCCTGCAGTTTTTCCGTGTTGCCTTCCGGCTGAATCGGAATATTTTCATCGGTTAGCGACGCTTCCATTGTCACGTCGTCACTGATTCTGCCGGATATCTGCACATTCAGGCCTGAATTTAGGGTGAAGTCCTGGTTGGAGCCAACGGTAAACCCACGAGTGATGCTCCCCGTTCCTACCATTTGCGATGATTCAAACACATTATCCTGCGAAGGAACAGAAGATTGAAAACCGTTCTCCTTGATACTTACCCTCCCGGAATCATCGACGGTCCATTTTTGTATTTGACGATGGGCGTATTCCGTGCGCAAGTTAAAAGGCAGGATGTTGTATTGAATCGTAATTTTTAGGTCTTCAGTCAGGATCGATGAAAAATGAATTTCACCGCGGCGGTACCGTATGGAATAGTCGGAGCCTCGGTACAAACGCATCATGCCCGCGTTGACCGTTTCACTCTCGACGGCAATCAGTTCGTCCGGAAGTTGGTAAACGGTGTCCACACCCGCACCATAAAAGGAATACGTGCGGGTCCAGAGGCTGATTGAATTCGGATTTTCAAAATGCCGGCTGATCGTGGAATCGATGATCAGCCTTGTAAACACTGTGTCGGGTCCGTCTTGTGCAGATGCAGAATAAAACTGGCATAACATCATAAGCAGAGCCGCAGGTATACAGCGCTTCATTTAATCGCCGCTTTCAAGGATATTGAAAACAATGATCGAAGCTGCTTTGCCGTCGAGAACATATAATTTGTTGTGTGAATAATCAACAGAGACGGGGCTCTCAAAAGTAAACGACATGAGCGATGTCATAACTTTTCCAGCAGAATCAAAAACCACGATTGTCCGCAATTCCTTTTCAGCTATGTAAATACGGTCCTTATGATCGATTGTGATGTCCGCCGGTTTTTTCAAAACATTCGCGCCGATGTCGCGGATATAATTACCGTAATAATCGAACACGATAACCCGATTTTCATCAATCACGTAAACAAACCTGCTTGTGACAAACACTTTTCCCGGACTTCTTAGGGTGCCCCTGCCCTCAGAAAACCCGCCAAAGGCAGTTTCTTTTTTTCCGAACCGATTGATTTTGACGATCTGATCGTTTTCGCTGTCTGAATAAAATAAATCTCCCTGGGACGAGACCGCAAGACCCGAAGGAAATCCAAGCGGTTCCGTGGATGTCCTGGATGCGTCAATACTGAGTTCCGTCAGTTTCGATTCGCCAAATGATGAAATATATTCTAATTTTTTGCTGTACCGCTGTATACGCTGATTATTTAGATCGGCTACGTAAATATTCAGGCCATCGACGGCAAAAATATCTACCGGGGAGTCAAACTGGTTATTCTTCCAGCCGAATCCGCCGACATGGTTGATATACTTGCCTTTCGTATCTAATTTGACAATACGGTTATGTCCTGTATCCGCAATATAAATATCGCCCATCATACTTACGGACATTGACTGCGGATTTTCCAATTGGCTAATGCCCTCGCCGCTTAGGTCTATCACCGTTTGAACTTCAAACGTCAGCCTCGTTTTTTCCTGTGACGATAGAATGATAGCGGGTATAATGAAAGGCAGAAAACAAAAATAGAAAAATTTATTTTTGAAATTTATGGTCGAAACGAGTATATTTTTCACGTTTAACAATTTCCGTTTGCAGTCATTGTAGGATAGATTCACTTTCTTTATACAAGGATATATCACTAAAGAACAGTCTTTTACTTATTTCCCACGAAACACGAAATACACTAAAAAAATATGAAGTCCTAAATTTTCGTGTCATTCCGTGTATTTCGTGGGCTGATATTTAGCTACGTCATTAGGTTATTCACTTCAAATAAACATACTAAAGGAGGCTCCATTGTTCAAGTCAAATTTGACGCCGCAGTCACGGATGATCATGCAAGTGATGCTTGCACTGCTCTTGCTTGGCCTGTTCACACTCAGCGCCTGCGCGCAGGCAAAAAAGGAAAAGAAAAAAGTGCAAGGCGAAGTGGCCGTACTGGAAACGCAATTCGGTAAGATTATTTTGCAGTTATATGATGCTGACGCGCCGAAACATACCGCCAATTTCAGAAAACTGATTCGCGAAAAATTTTACGACAGCACCACGTTCCACCGTGTGATACCCAACTTCATGATCCAGGGCGGCGACCCCAATTCCAAAGATAATGATCCGAATAACGACGGCATTGGCGGGCCGGGCTACACGACTCCTGCGGAGATCAAACGTATCCACAAACGCGGGGCATTAGCCGCGGCGAGGCAGGGCGACCAGGTCAATCCGCAAAAAGCGTCCAGCGGCAGTCAGTTCTATATCGTCCACAACGGGCCTTTGACACCTGAACAACTTAACCGAATGGAATCGCAGATGAAAATGCAGGGCAAACCCGATTTTGCATTTACGGAAGAACAAAGAACCGTTTATACCACTATCGGCGGCACACCTTTTTTGGATGGCGAATACACGGTATTCGGCGAAGTAATATCCGGAATGGATGTCGTGGACAAAATTGCCCAGGTTCAGCGTGGGCCGCGTGACCGGCCTCTTGAGAATGTTTTGATACTCAAGACAAGTATTGAGACGATGGAGATTGAAGAGTAGAACCAACTTCGGCCTCGACCACCGCACGCTTGTTTGTTGAATAGTATTTTTGGCCTTGGAAAAACGCCGAGAATGAACCGGAGTTCGCACTTAATTATCAGCAGAAAACGTGAAGAAAACTTTGTGTGGGCGACAAATCTGAATATTGGAACTGTTTTCTGCCACTAGACGGGCGAACTCTGGTTCCGGCGTTTTTCCATAGCCATCGTGCTTTTCTTTGTTTCTTTCTTTTGCACGAGCAAAAGAAAGAAAATGGTTTTCAAATATACACACATTATATATTATAATCTCATAATCTTGTGTCCGCTTTCTTTTTAAAAAAGAAAGCTCCAAAGAAAATTTCGGCTGTGACAAAAATGCCTAAACCCTCGTTCGCAGAACGGTTGCGAAAAACGATTATCAATCTTGACGATCCGTTAAATCAGAACGTTTATGAAAGCCGTTTTTCGCAGAAACATAAAACGAACTCGGGTTTTACAGGCATTTTTATCAAGGCCGGAAATACCAAAGCATGAACTCCTAAGCATATTTGAAAACATTATGACATATTAAAACAACCTCTTTAACAGGAAGGGGATTTAGGGAGTGGTTCCCCTATCCTTCACCGGTATTACCAACTTCAATCCCGACCACTGTTCATCCACCGCGCAGACCTTCACATCGACCAACCCGATCTTCAGAGCAACCGCGCGAATGATATCCTCGGTAATATCCGTCGGCATTTTCGCCGATTTCTTATACCAGGAAACCCAGATCATGCCATCGGGCTGCAGTTTTTTTTTCAGAGCCGGTAACTCTTTCTTTAGTACCGCCGCCTCGACAACAAAATAATGGATCAGGTCTTTTTTGCTTTTGGTTTCCTTCACGAACTCCACCGTCGGTGGCAGGTCGGAAAAGAGATTCAAATAATGTGACGGGGCGCCGATGAGACGAACTTTAAAACGGTCCTTATAGCCCAGCTTCTTAGCTAAGGGTGTGCCGGAATATCCGACATTGGGTTTGCTCATATGGTCTTTCTGATAAGATCCTCTGTCGCTATCTCGCTCTTCCCCCCAACCCCCTTCACGGCGATCCGTGCGTAGGTCTTGCGGGTCATATTCTTTTCTCCTGCTTCTTGATGTGATTCTAGCTAAACGGCCAGAGAAGAGTCTCTGTTTTAAATGTTAACAGATCGTTTAGTGGTGTTGTCTTATTGAAAAGCGCTTGACATCATCAGCACTAAGGATGATATTCGTTGAATCCTTCAAAGATCGAAAAAAAATGTAACCATTTGTACGACCGACGTACACGGTGTCAATATTAGTTCTAAAATTTCCATTTGATGTTTCAACGGAAACATCGGTTCTTGAACTGCCAGAAAGAAGTTTTTTTGCCTGTTGATTGTTTGAAATAGCACCAATTATAAAAAAAACAATTACCCAATAAACACTAAGAATCCAATGCATCTGAAGTTGAACATAACGAATTAGTCGTGTAAGTAAAAACTTCGAAATCGTCTTTGCACAAAAAAGAGATACAAGAAACATGGGGATAGTAAGAGATGGCCACACTTTAAAGAACGGAGCTGGCGGATCAGCAAATAAAGGCTCCACCGTCTTCCATACGTAGTAGCTGATCAAAATGAGAATCATAAACGACATTGTAAATATCGAGTGAAAGAAAATACAAACAAGATGTGACCTAGGAAAAAAACGACGCTTTCTTGGATTTAGGATAAAGCTGAGATAGAATCCCCCTGTCCTGAATGCGTTCTTAACCCCGGCATCTTTAAGGTATGGACGCGAACTTGATTTAGTTGTGAATCTATACAACACAATAAAAGCTAGAATGAGAATTCCATAGGTATGGGGCAGAAATGAAAGCAACAGTTCGCTTGTGTCGAGATACTGATAAATCGCAATGCCGAATGCGGTATAAAAAAAATGATAGCTAGAGTAACTCCAAAAAATAAGAAATATATAGTACGCAGGAGTATATTTGAGAAGTGATTGCATTGTACACTTATTAAATCGAAGAGTTAATTAATTCTTTTCCCTTATTTCAAATGCATCCATTGTTTCTTATTTAACGCAGCTGTCTTATGACACTGCGAGATCTCAGTAATTGCTTGCGTAATTGCTATTATACCGCCGGAAACAATGCATCCTATGAGGCCTTGCTTACTGCGATCAATTTGAACAAATACTAGGTGCGCTTTTGACCGTTTGACATAATCAATGTTTATCGAAGAACAGAACTCTTATTGCATTTCGATTTATCGCGAAGCTTCGTCCTCCTGCAATGGAATCGTGACGAAAATAAAAGAGATCATTAATAACCGCCACTAACTGTACTGATAAGTTCGAATCACTGTTACAAATGGATTCTGTCTGAGTAGTAAGATTGGAATCGGCCTTTCCACCAACAACTGGGATAATTGCCTGTCGAATTTCCTTATCAAGAATCACTTCAACAGAAATTGGTTTACCTCCTCCAACATTAGCCGGAATTGTTTTGTATATTGAACTACCAAACCCCAATAAATACCCGGTTATTAAGAATACGATAAAAATAATTATTGGTGCCTCGTCGATTGGTTCATCCTTCCATTTGGCCTTTACAAATTCCATAATTTTTCCATTCATCAGTAAATATAAGAAAACACCTCCCAACAGAATTAATTTCCATTGCCCTTGCATGTTAATTTCAATGTCAAGACGTACGGCAATACCATGTAATACATAAATTGACATCCCCAAAAGGAAGACATAATTAAAAAATACTAAAAATTTCCACCCAATTCCTTGTGCGTGCATAACTCGTCGGATCGAATGAAATGTGAATTCAACGATTAGTGCCGTGCTTCCAAAGACAGTAAGACACCAAATCCCGGCAAAAATATAATTTAACTGAAGTAATTCAAACGAATAGAAACCGAATTGACTGAAATGTAAATTCAAGACTATGAGGCCAATAACATAACAGACTGAAGTAACACTTAATAGTGCTTTAGCAGTGCTTTCGACTCTTGAATATAGTGAATTCATGCATCGAATCCTTGTATTGACATCAAATATTCATAACTCTAGGCGGCTACACGATATCCTCGCCATTGCTTATGGGCCGGTGTTAGCTTTTGTTTTTATTATTTTTCCAACTTGTAGTATATCAACAATATGGTTAGCAGTCGATATAAATTTTGCCTTGTCAACCGCTTTGGGAAACACTTGAGGCTCCTTAGTAAACAAGTAAATAATCCCAATGACTTCACTATTAGATTTAAAAGGAGCTGCAAAATATGATCGAGCACTAAATGTATGTTTTTCTATTTCATCCTTCGAAAACCCAAACTCATTTACCATTCTGAAATTGTATTCATCTACCGTGGCAAAATTTACAGATTCAATATTTTCTGTTCTCATACATCTTCCAATAATCCCTTTGTATCCATGCAAAATCCTACCACTTTTTTCTTTTGAAGAGACAAACTCCTGATGGAGCATTCCAATTTGGAAATAAGGAAAAATTTGTAGCAAACCAAACACTTGAATTCTATCCTCTTTGCTAATAGTGACATTAACTTTTAAGTGGATTGTAGCCAGAACAAGGGTTTTGTCACATCCACGTAAATCTTCAATAACGGTTTTTAGACAATTTAATAAACCATTAGAAACCTCTTCAGGCATTTTATCTACTGCATCCATAATTTTCCTTGTTTCTGAGGGATAGCTTTTTTCAACTATCATTTCGCCAAAAACAAATTCAAAAAGAGTGAAAATCAAAGCACATCCGCCAGGAATCATTGCATAATAATATAGTCTCTCTTCTAACAATACTGACATAATATAAACTGCAATGAAGCCTAATATCAAAAACGTAGCACGATAAATCATGCGATAAGTCTTTATTTCAATAGACCTGAACAAATGATGTATAGTGTTACTTGTTGGCATAGAATAGGTGTATAAGTTCAATGTCATAAGGGGGTTTTTTTTGGCTTTCAGAAGACGCGACGATATCTTTTGAAATCTTTTCTATATTTTTGGGGAGAGTCAAAATTTTTTGTTTGATACTATTTCCTAGAAATCCAACATGTTCAATCATCTCAATTATTTGCTCCGTTTTTATCAGGATGGATGGTACTTTCACAATATTATTCTCTTTATTAATGAACCTAGTTTCATTGATTTCAATACCTATTTTGTCTCTTAAGGCTTTTCCCCAAGAATAACTTGGGGTTGTAAATAGAAGCATGCCTTCCTTTCTCAATACTCGATATGCCTCTGACAAAAACTCAAGACCCAAAAAAGGGTCACATAAGAATGAAGTAACTAAGTTAAAAGTGTTGTCCATAAAAGGCATATCGATTGCATCGGCATGGATTCTCAATAGAGATTCTTCTCTAGGAGTTAACTCTAACATTAATTTACTACTATCTAACTGAATAATCCTTTTTGACTCAATTGATAAATACTCAATGGTTCTTCCTTTTCCAGCACCAACTTCAAGCACTGATCCCTCTTTTGGAATTATATTTTCAAACCCTTTGAAACCAAGTTTTTGCGAATCGTCAAAATTGCGTGATGTGATATGGATCTCATCATAATATTCGTTCGCAATTCTGTCATATGGTGAAATAATTTTATTCATACCATCAGTTTTTTCTTAAATTGTATTGCAAAATGGCAAATATCCTATCAAATTGAACAAATAGACACTACTGTGCGGTGACAGAGCTCCATATTTATTTCCAAAAATATCCATATCAGATTCCATATTTCAAAAAGAACTATTGAAATATTCTACGATAAGAAAGAACTACGATAAGACGCTTAAATGTACTCTGTGAAAAGGCGTTTGTCAATGACTTTGGTCATGTTTTGCGGGAATTCTGGTGGGTTGTAACATCAGGCCAGGATGTCAACAGATCTTATAAAATGTCTTGTTCATTTTCTCTTCCAGCGCTTTTGACGTTTTGGTGGTCGAAAGCCCGCCAAGCGAAGTGCACCGGAGCGTATTGGGTATCGCATTACCAACCTCATTCATCGCCTGTATGACTTCATCCAGCGGAACTACATGATCATAATCGGCCAGCGCCATATTAGCGCAGGAAAGCGCGTTCGTTGCAGCCATGACGTTTCTTCCAAGGCACGGCGCTTCCACACGGTTGGCCACCGGATCGCAGATCATACCGAAGGAATTCTGAAGCGCAACCGATGCCGCGGATATTGATTGTTCAAGAGTGCCATGGACGAGGGACACAATCGCAGCAGCAGCCATCCCTGACCCTGAACCGCATTCCGCCATACATCCGCCTACTTCCGCGGCAAATGTGGCGTGCGCGGAGATAAATACACCGATCAAGCCTGCTACGAGCATAGCTTTCACGATCTCATCTTCCGTTTTTCTCAGGCCCTTGGCCGTACCGATGATCGCTCCGGGAACAACCCCGCAGGATCCGGCCGTCGGCGCGGCAACGATGACGCCCATGGAACTTTTGACTTCCAGGACGGCCGATACGTACATGATGATCAGATTATTGATATCCCCGCCGATCAGCTTATGATCTTCAAATTGTTTTTTGAAATTCACCGACTGCGCGCCCAGAATTCGCGCTTCATACTTCGTTCCTCTCAGTCCTGTATCGACTGCGTCCTGCATGATCTGAACGATCTGCCTCATCTTACGAAAGACTTCATCTGCGGAAATTCCTCCCCGCGCGCTTTCATAGTGTGCGGCCAGCTCCCACAACGGGAGACGCTTGTCCTTATTGTAGGCCAGCATTTCTTCGCATGTAATGAAAGGTACGGCCAGATCTTTCCTTGACAGTATCGGCAGAACCGGATGGATCCGCTTCATCGCCGAAAAACCCTCAGATGCTTTTATTAATTCACAGAGATCAGCATCCGGAAATTTCTGCGCTTTTATTTCAACAAATGGTGTTTCGCCTTCATACAGGTTTATTTCGTCGACGGGGAAGCCCTGCTCAAGAATAAATTTTTTGATATCTGCAAGATCACTCGTTGATTTGACGTAGATAACCGTCTCAAAAAAATCTCCCGCCATGGAAACCTTGCTGCCGTCAATGGCTACAACCTCGATCATCCCTCCGCCGGTTGATATAGCGGTGATCCTGCGTGTTTCTTCGGCATTCGTTAGCGTAAGCTGATACGTATTCGGATGATCGGCTTTGATATCGGTAATTTCAATTTCAACACGGATCCCGGCGGCTTCAAGCGCGCTTTCAGATTTCGCCAGGCGCGCGTCGTCGGCTTCCCATCCGAGAAAACCTCCGAAAAGACCCATGTCCGATCCCTGGCTTTTGTGGGTGGTCGCAAGAGAGCCATTCGGATCGAATTCGATGAGAATACGGTCCAGTTTCTGATCTGCTAGGTCGCGGCATATCCGGCCGATTCGAAGCGAAGCGGCGCAGTGCGAACTTGAAGGGCCTCTCATCACCGGACCCATGACGTCATTGAAAATACTCGGGTATTGGCTCATACAAAAAAACCTAATGTTAGTGTTTTTTGATTTTGCAATAGTCTCAGCTAAAAGTCTAATCTATTTATAGATCAGTTGCATACGCCCGGTACTGCAAACGGAAATAGAAAATGTTATAACACATAGACTGAAAATTAGTCACTGACTTTCTAAAGACCGGAAAAACACAATCACTTCGTCAACCAGTTCCACGACTGTATATTTCGTCACATCAAGCCACCGCACACGTTGATCCCGACGAAACCATGTCAGCTGGCGTTTCGCATAGTTGCGGGAACCTTGTTTGAAGAGTTCGATCATCCGGTCGTAACTGATCTCGCCCCGAAGATGTGCGACGATCTCACGGTATCCGAGGCTTTCCATCGAGGTTAATGACGGTGAATACCCCCTTTCCAGGAGGCGCTTTGTTTCTTCAATAACGCCCTGCCGGATCATGTAATCCACGCGCGCTTCGATACGGCGATAGAGTTCCTCCCGCTCGCATGTAAGCCCGATTATCACCGGCGTGAAATTTATTTCAACAACTTGTTCCGCATGTTTCTCGGATATCCTTTTGCCCGTGATTTCAAACACTTCCAATGCGCGCTCAATCCTCTTTGCATCGTTGGGATGAATTTTAGACGCGGCCAACGGATCAACTATTTCCAATTCATGATAAACCGATTGCAAACCAAGCCGTGCGATTCGCTCCCTAATTTCCAGTCGAACCGATTCGTTCTTCTCACCTTCACCTATAAATCCGTCGATCAGCGCTCGAATGTAAAGGCCAGACCCGCCTACAACAACCACTTCTTTGTTGCGCGCCCAAATCTCTTCGATTACTACCCGTCCGTCTGCGCCATATTGCCCGGCATTGTAATATTGATCGGGATCGATGTGATCGATAAAATGGTGTGGAATAGAACCGCGTTCCTCTAAGGTAGGCTTCGCAGTACAAATATCCATAAATCGGAATATTTGCCTCGAATCGGCGGAAATGATTTCAGCATTGATTGCTTTTGCAACGGCAACCGATAGGGATGTTTTTCCGATAGCGGTCGGTCCGACGATGACCGGTATTTTTCGTTTATTTTCTGGAATAGGCATATGGCGCGCCCGACATTTTGACTGTATAAAAGCAAGTCAATGTAAACCTGTCTAACAATATTAATATAAATAGATAATATTATTACGATGAGATAAAATTAGAAGCTAAATACGCATAAAACGTTTGTCCAACTCCTCTAATGACAGTTGTATGATGATCGGCCTCCCGTGAGGGCAGACATACGGGAATTTACATGCGAAGAGTTGATCGATCAGACTGTTCATCTCCTCAACCGTCAAAGGATCGCCGGATTTGATAGCGGATTTGCAGGAAAATGATTTTGCCAAATTATCCCTCGGATCCAGGTCGTTATAACTGTTAATTTTATACTCGTTGATCATCTCGGTGAGAATTTTTTGTTCATTTCCAAGCCGCACATCTGCAGGTACGGCCTCTACCACTACCGTTCGTTTGCCGAACTTCTTGATTACAAAACCCAGTTTTTCCACCAATGGCAGAAATTCCTCTAAAATAGAAAAATCCTCAGCAGAAAACTCCAGCGTTTGCGGGAAAAGCAATTGCTGAGAAAAAATCGGATTCTTTTCAAAAGCATCCAAAGCTCTTTCATATAAAATACGTTCGTGCGCAACATGCTGGTCGATGATCGCGAGGCCGCTCTTAATCTGCGAAATAATATACCTATTATGCAGCTGCCAGACCAAACTGCTCAAATTCACAGTCTGTTTAGGCTGAGTAAGCTGTGTTTGAATTGCTTTCTTTTCTTCTTCCGGCGATTCAAAAAAACGGGCAACGTCGTCCTCGTTTTGTGAACCGCTGTCTGAACTCTGACCCGAATTCTGCATCCCGGAGCCCAATGGCATCCGCAGATTTTCTTTTTGCGTATGTAATTCCAGAGACAGGTTAGACTGTTCCGAATCATTTTCATTGGACGACGATCTTGTAAGCGAGGGAATCATAGAGTCCGTGCTCATAGAGTCACGTACCGCGTGAAACATAGTCCTATAGAGCAATTGCTCATCTTTGAATTTCACTTCTGCCTTTGTTGGATGAACATTCACGTCAAAATCTTCCGGGTTACTTTCCAAAAACAAAACGAAAAATGGCTTATCCCCTTTCGGGATCGAATGTCCGTAGGCTGAAAATACTGCAAAATTAACGGTCCTGTTAACGATCGGCCGCCCGTTAAGAAACAGATACTGTTCCCCTTTCGTTTTGTAGGAAAAAGACGGCTTGCTCAAATACCCTTTGACATGCGTTCCAAACTGTTCCACATCCAGCGGCAATGTATACGACATGGTATCTTTTCCGATAACTTTTTCAAGCCGCGCCGGAAGATTGGCCTTGCGGAGCTGAAATATTTTTTCATCTTCATGAATCAGCGTAAATTCAACGCCCGGATAAGCCATGGCGAATTTCTTAATTACCGACGTAATGTGACGAAATTCGGTGTTGTTCGTTTTCAGGAAATTCCTTCGCGCGGGAACGTTATAAAACAGGTTTTTAACGGTAATCGTAGTCCCCTGCAAAGAAGCTTCTTTAGTCACTTCTGATATATTTCCGGCATGCATTCTGACGATTGTACCGACTTCCTCACTTTTTGTTTTAGTTTTCATTTCCACATCGGAAACGGAACTAATGCTCGCCAGAGCTTCACCACGGAAACCAAAACTTTTGACGCGCTGGAGATCCTCCCACGAACTGATTTTACTCGTTGCATGCCTTTCAAAGCACAACACGGCGTCATCTGAATTCATCCCGCTTCCGTTATCAATGACCTGAATCAGCCCCTTGCCTCCGGACTTAACGGTTATTACGATCTCGTCAGAGCCTGCATCGATGGAATTTTCAATGAGTTCCTTTACGACGGAGGCCGGCCGTTCAACCACTTCGCCTGCCGCAATCTTGTTGGCCACATTCTCAGACAATATTTTAATGGTAGGCATATCAGGCTTTGATTTTGCGGACATAATACATTACAGATGAACCTCTTTTATTGTTCAGTCCAACAATCCACGAAATAAGAATAAGTAACTTCATTCGCAATAGAAAGAATGGAATCGTGTACCATGGCACATTTTCCATAATTTTTTTTTCGCTCATCAGGCAATTGAATACAGTATCCAGAGGCATTTGATGTTGCTTCACGATTTCCATACCGGCTTTATGTAAAATTGATTTTAACGTATCGGGTGTAAAATGCAGTAAGTGACGCGGCACATCCAACGCAACCCAATCCTTTTTGTACGCGCCTGCATCAAATGACGATACATTCGGCAAGGCAATTATGAGCAAACCGTCAGCTGCGAGCAGAGTGCGAACTCTGTCCAGCGCTTCCAAAGGACTGTGAACATGCTCCAACACATGCCACATAGTTATAACGTCAAACCGGCTGATTGAAAATTCCATGTCTTTGTGATCGATAAATCCGGTTTCAATTTCCAGGTGATACGTTTTCCTTGCAAATTCCGATGCTTCTTGCGACGGCTCCAATCCACATGTCGCCCATCCGTTTGACTGCATTTCAGACAAGAATTCACCCGTTCCGCAGCCAATGTCCAATATTGAACTGCCTGCCCTGAAGTGTTCAATTTTCTTTCGCTTCCAGCGAACGGAATATTTTCTGATGGCGGTATATAAACGGCCAAATAGTGAAAAATCACTTCCCGAACTCAAAAACGGCGTATACTGACCGGCCTCATAATATATGCCAATGGTTGATTTTGTCGGCCTCGGATTCAAATAACTTAACTGACAATATTTACAGCGAACTAAATTATACGAACCGAACTTATCTGTAAATGTATATATCGATATATTTTCTGCAAAAGCGCAATTCGGACAGACGGTGTTTTCAAATGCCACCAGTAAGGCAGCCGTATATTGTTCATCGATCATTCGTTACTCACTTACTTAAAATAATATTAAGGAAAATAATAAGCCCGACGGTGACGGCAGTGAAAAAAATATAATTTGCAGTTTTCGCCCCGCTGAATGAAGTACTCTCAATGATCACTTCCTGCTTGTTAAATTTATAGTCAATAGGTTCAGACTTCTTTTTTTCCCAACAGCGTGCATAGATGAAATTGTCGTCCACCGTTATAACTTCCATTCTGTAAAATCCGAATGTTTTTCCGTCAATATGTGTGATGCGAACATTCTCTGCTTTTGACACGTCTTTATAAGTGTGATCGTTGTATATGACCGTTTTGTTTACCTGGCCGCAGCCGGCAATAAATAAAACGAACAAGCCCATAAGCGTAAGACCTAATCTCATAGTATATCCTTTAATGTTACTTAATGACCGGGATGAATTAGCCACGTTCCACCGATTAGTAAAACCAATAATGTGACAATAAGAAAAGCCATCGTAAATGCTCGCTGCCGGATACTAAAAACAAGAAAAGCCAGCAGGCCTGTTAACGGAGTAAGCAGCAGACTGACTATACCGATCATAAGATATACGTAACCGTTGCGCCACTCCCATACATGCGCCCCGTCGCTTGGCAGAACGGCATATACCGTAAGGCCCAGTACAAGAAAAGACAAACTCAAAACCGATCCTGTCCGCATTAATATTCTGTAATTTTGGCTGATGTCCTGCATAGCTCAATTAAATACTTTCATGATCATGCGAAATGACGTATAGAGTAAAACGACCAATAAAACCATAATGAGAAACTTGGAGTTCACTTTCATTGCAATTTTAGATCCTAAATAGGAACCGCCAATAATGCCAATGATCAAACCGGAGGTCATCACTACGTCAAATTGGTCATACATAAAATAAACGATCGCCCCGGCAAGCCCTGTAAAACCAATCATAAAACTGCTCGTTGCCGATGCGACTTTTATCGGAACACCTCCGATCAGGTGCATCATCGGAACTTGTATTACGCCGCCGCCGACGCCGAGCATGCCGGATATAGCGCCGGCAAATGTTGACAGCCCAATGTTCAAAGGAACGCGTCGTACTGTAAACCCCTGCACTTGATTGGATTTTTCAGATCGATATTTTCCGGTTATGCCAAAAAAACGGCCATCTTGTACATCCGTTCGTGATTCATAAACACCATCTTCAGCGTTTTTTTTCAAATTACGAATTAACATGATCGCGGCAAATATCATCAGCGCGGTAAATAACATCATCAGAATATTGGGGTCAAGGAAAACTCCGATGTAACTTCCACCAAACGATCCGACGATAGTCGTCGACACAAGAATTAAACCTAATTTAAAATGTACCAGTTCCTTCTTTGCAAAAACGGATACGGACATGATGGATGTGGCGACAAGCGAAATCAGGCTGGCGCTGATGGCGTTTTTTATGTCCACGCCGAGTAATATGGTTAATGCCGGAACCATAATGATCCCCCCGCCCAGGCCCACCATCGAACCGAGCGTCCCTGCGACGGCGCCAATCAGGATATAATATAAAATCGGATCGTGCATATTTATTTACTTCCCTGCGAGCACCTGTCGATATTTATCCTGATTTTTTAACAATGCGACCGCCGCCAGATACGGTTTGTCGTATTTGAAGCTGGTCAGAATACGCGCCCTATTGCCAAAATACCGCGATACAATTTCTTGTTCCAAAGTCATTGCAATAAAAGTTTTGCTGTTCTGAAAATCTTTTTGTTTCTCTGCGGTAAGCTCACCACGCAGGACGTCAATTTTGTCCATGGCCGTTGCGCCGTAATTATTCTTCTTTGCCAGCCGTTCAATTTCTTCCATTTGCTTTTCCGCTGCCGAAATATAATTGAAATTTCTAGTCTGCAAGTATTTTTCAAAATCGATTATTAAGTTTTCATCCACGGCAAAATCGGAATCTATTCGAGCGTGATGGGCTACGAAGTTCGTAGCGTAATCAAAGATCAGGCCGCGTTTTAATACCTCCCTGAAGTATACCGTATATTCGTGCGAGGCAATCTCAATATCCGGCGTAATGCCTCCATTCGCGTACACGCTTCGGCCTTTTGCAGTTTTGAAAACCTGCTTCTCATTTGACCTATCAGCCTGGGTTTTACTCGAATCAGAGCCTGTATCTCCGGAACCGAATGTGTCAAAAATGTCTCTTTCGCCGTCATCGCCGCGTTCCATTTTCCTTGTTCTGCGTGACGAGTAATCTTCCTTCTGAATACTGCGCCCGCTGGGCGTGTAATATTTTGCCGTTGTAATTTTAATGACGGCGTCTCTTTCCTGGAGCGGATATACGGTTTGAACCAATCCTTTTCCAAAGGTCGTTGATCCGATCACCACGCCGCGATCCAAATCCTGTAAAGCGCCACCTACAATTTCCGACGCGCTTGCGCTGCCGCCGTCAACCAATACCACTAAAGGCATATCCGGGAACATGGGATCGTTAATTGCATTGTAATTGCGTGATGCGTCGGCAATCCGCCCTTTGGTATAAGTTATAGTCTCACCTTTTTTGACGAACTGATTGGTTACATCGATAGCCGCATCAAGCAGACCACCGGGATTCCCACGCAGATCCAATATTAAAGATTGCATGCCGCTGTTTTTAAGATCTTTTAGAGCTCGAACAAAATCAAAATTCGCAGTTTTTGAAAATTTTGTAATTTTGATATATCCGATACTGCCGTTCATCATCCCCGTATACGAAATATTTTCAACCGCTATCATCTCTCTTACTAATTCAAAATCCATACGATGATCCTGTCCTTCACGCAGTACCGTCAGCCGTACTTTGGTTCCCGGCTCACCTTTAACGAAGTTGGACATCTCCTGAAGTGAAATATCATGCGCAGTAAGGCCGTTGACCCCGACGATGCGGTCACCGGGTAAAATTCCTACGCGCTGAGCCGGAGAGCCATCCATCGTGGTGATCACGGTAATAAATCCGTCTTTTATACCAACTGAAATTCCTACTCCGCCATATTTCCCCATCATGAGCGCGTCCAAATCCCCGCTTTCATCGCCTTCATAGTAAACGGTATACGGATCCAATGTCGCCAGGAGCCCGTCGATGCCGGTCCGCATGAAATCTTTTGGAGGAATTTCATCGACGTATTTTTCAGTGATTGTTTTATAAACATCGCCAAACAGGCGGATTCCGCGTTTTACTTCATAATAATAATCATCGCCAACCAGCGATTCAGCGAACCACCCTCCGAAAAATGAAAAGGAGAGCAAAAGCACCATGAGAACGCCGATCGTTCGTTTGTGTAACCATGGATTTTTCAATCTATCACCCCTTTGGTTATTATTTATTGAGATAATCCTAAGCCCGAATGTTTATTTTCCCACTGGCCGATGAATCGAACGGCATCAAAGGCAATAGTGCCCCTTGTTTGGCCAGTCACATTATCCAGCGCTATGTAAACGTTGTCGTTGGCATCAAATTCGTACGTACCAAGCGTCACCCATTCATCGGTAAATTTATTTTGATTGACTTTAACTTCCTGGACGCCCGCTTTTGAATAAATGCGATATTTGGCCATACCGGTGGCGAATTTTTTCGGATTGTGAACCTGTACTTTATATACGCCGGATCTGGGAAGTTTTGGTTTCCATGTTGCCTCCGTTGTCTTGGTGTTTTTCATAACGCCAACGTAACGATAACTGTGGTAATATCCGCGATAATCTCTGTACGTGTTGGGAATGTCTCCTTCATCGACTACAACGATATGCTCAGGCTGATATACATTGTCCGACCGAAAGGCAGATCCGTCACGAATACTCTGGACAACAGTCGAATCGTTTTCGAAAATCGGTTCCGGCGGCGTGCACTGATCGTCAATGCGTAATTCCCAGTGAATATGCGGCGCGCTGGATCGTCCGGTAGTTCCGCATCCTCCGATCTCCTGGCCTTGCTTTACCTTTTCTCCGATATCAACCGATATGGTGGCCAGATGTGATACTAACGTAGTATATTTATGCCCGCCGTACATATAATCAATTTTCACCATACGCCCGTATCCCCGCACATATCCCGCAAATGTAACAATTCCATCTGTAGATGCGCGAACCGGAATGCCGTAATCGCTGTCGCCGCCGTCTTGCCCTTCCTGATAATTCAAATCCAGCGCGTAACGAATTCCACGAATATGGTGTCCTCGGTTGTAATAACTTCCGCCCCCACCGGCCGACCATAAACCGTCAAATGGAAATTTGTATTTCGGGAAATCGTCAACAATAACTTTAATAACCATCGGATCCGACCATCGTCCGCGGTCGTCCATAGCTTTGAAAAAGATGTAGTGCGTCCCTGCCACCAGTTGTTTCGGCGAGGTTGTGAACGCCGCTTGATTGCTTAATTCCCCATTGATGCTCGAGGACCAACTGTACCGCGTTACCGTCCGTCCGTTGGATGCATTCACTTTTCCAACCAGCCGAATCGTCTTATATTTACGGATGCGGATTTCGCCGGCAAAAGCTTCCTCTTTTATTAGGTCCCATGTTTGATGCTTGGAACCGTAGCGCACGCGTTTACTGAGAACTACGGCGCTGGAATAAGCCGAATCAATGCCAACGGCAAAATCCAAAGAGGTGTCTACTTTATATTTTTTGATATCGGTAATTTTGCTGAAATTTAATGCTAGCAGCGAGTCCGCCCTGTTTTCCCATTTGCTGGCATACGTCGTATCGTGATCTAATCCGAAATCCTCTTCTTCCATAAAAGTATATAAATTACCTAATGGGGATACAGATTCCGACACAGAGGGCTTATGAAAAACGTTCTTAAAATTGATTTCGGCCATATTCCATGTGATTCCGCCATTGTCTGATTTTTTTATTTCACCGTCCGAATTG
The DNA here is from genome assembly GCA_008933615.1 of bacterium. Classification (NCBI taxonomy): domain Bacteria; species bacterium. The sequence goes on from WBUR01000026.1 coordinate 50,561, forward strand.
CTACACACCGTTTTTTGCGCGCCAACAGCATGATAATCAAAAGTAAGATTGTCGATTTCAGAAATTTTTGCCCAGCTGCGCCCTTTATCCTGCGATCGGATCAGATTTGAATTAAACGGCAGGCCTTCACCGTATCCATCGTAATATAACTTATCGACCGCCGTTATACCCGATTCACTTATTGAAATATCATCAAGAAAGGTTTCACTGATTTTGCTTTCTTTCTCATAATCGATTTTACTTGATGTATACGATACAAAACCATTGTTGGAGTAAATGACATCGGAGTGCGCCGTTTCAGGAGCCTCTGGATCATACGTTTTAGCCAGAACATAGATCTCGTTTTGGTTGGCATGAATTGCCATGCCTTCAACGATCTGACCGGTGTCAGGTTTGAACTCATTCGCAATGATCCATATCTGCCCTCCATCATTGCTCCGCAATATTGAACATACGGATGGATTTGATTTAAGGTTGGCAACAATATAACTGCTCTCTTGCGTAAACAATATGTCATGAAATTTCCCGGCGTAACCGATATCGTATTCAAACCAATTTGCCCCGCCGTCCGCAGATCGAAATATTTTATCTTCACCAAATATTTCTTCTGCTATCAACCACCCGTTTCTTACATCCGTAAAAATTATTTTTTTAATCAATATTTCCGGATGGATAAAACTCATTGCTTTCCATGTGTTCCCGTCTTCCGTAGCAAGAATATAATCCTTATCGTTAAAATCTTGCCGGATAGCGATCCAGCAGTGCTGATTGTCCAGTGCATAAACGGCTCTCACTTCCGGAGCTTCGTCCCCGGATTGAATCACCGTTTGTAACTCCCAGGTCGCTCCGCCGTCATAGGTCTTGGCGATCATAGATTTATACACATTCTTACGCTGAGCATTTCTTGTAGAATCTTTGTAAACCATACCGCCCGTCTTGACGTCGCCAACAGCCCAACCGACAAGAGAATCAGCAAAGCTAAAATGAATGGTCTTCATGCTGTGTTTTGGGTTTTCCTGTGCGGCCAACTGCATGATCATAGAAGTAACTAAAAGACCTCTTAACACAATGCTATTAAATAAACTCAATTCACCCTCACCTGTTTAATTCGACCGTTGTACCAACCAATTCAGAAGCGCTGTCTTTTGCGCTATTAATTCCAAATCCATTGAGCGAACACTCCACTTGTTTGCTTCCTCCAAGTTCATTTGTGCCTGTTCGTATTTCGCTAAACGTACATAGGAATCTGCCATCATGACTGACCGCGCAAAGGCGACGGCCGTGTCCGTAACAGTGGTACTTGGATTTTCAATTAAGGTTACTACGTCTGCAAAAGCAGAGCGTTGGAAACATAACCGCGCCAGCCAGAATTGGCCGGCCCAGAAATTTGGTTTTTTTTCAAGCATCGTTCTTAATACCATTTCCTGCTTATTCGGGTTTAACGTCCCGGCAAGTTCTTTCAACGGATCGTTCAGTCCGTGACTTACAAAGTCCATTCGAAGAATTGCCGACATGTACACATAAGGAATATTTTTATAGTTTTTTTTCACCTGCTGATACGCAATCATTGCAGAATCTAAATTATCCATACTCAGTAAGATGTCACCCTCCAATAATCGAAGCATCGCCTTGACGGGATAGTTAATACTTTCATCTGCAAGTAACGAATCAAGTGAGTGCAATGCGGAATGAAGTTGTCCAGCATAAAAATCACTTCTAATGTGGGCAATTTGAATTCTGTAATTTTCCTTGTCCGTGTCAAGCGCCTTTTGATACAAAACCGCAGCGTCTGAAAAATGCTCATTCGAATATGCTGCGCCGGCTGCTTCGAGAATATCGGCAACATAGTGCGGGCATTTTTTTTGGAATAACGAAGGCCTAATTAGTAACCCGGCAAGTTGGATATCGTCATCGCGAATGGCCATACCGTCCAGAAATCGCATCCAGCGGCCGGCTAGTTCAGTTTTCGGTATACCGTATACGATTTCCACGTCCTCATCATAATAGGCTTTTTTGAACTTCGTAACGCCAAACGAATCGATTAAGAAACGAGTAAATGATCCTGACACAATGTAACTCATACCTGAAGCGTTTTTTAAAAATCCGCTGCCGCCGATTAGAGAAAGAACGTCCGGCAATTTATTTTGTTGTTTTAATGCCGCTGCCCATTCATGCGGCGTAAAATAATTCTCGTTCCACTCTGCCGCTACCGCCAGTCCTTCCAAAAATCCTATGCGTGTTGTACTGTATACGTCATGGCCGAAGTCATTTGCAAGAACATGGGTCATCTCGTGTTTTAAAACGCCGTCGATATCTTCATAGTTAATATGGATCTCGTCATTGATGATCTTTGCAAAATTGGTTACTCCGGCGCCCATTAACTTCTTCTTTTGATATTCATCTATGTATACGTAAATAGTAACCATACGGTTCGTCTTGAGACCCAAAAAATGACTGACCTGCTGATAATAAAACTCAGCCAAAACCTGTACCCACTTCATTTCCTGTGTGTCGATAGTTTTATCGAAAAATATGGATATTTGATCCGACTTTAGTTCCGCGCCCAATTCCGACTTAAGTTCATCATACCCAGCGTCAAAACCAATTTTAAATCGCATGCCGTAAATGCTGAATAACAACAATAGAATCGCCGCTAACGCTATTAGACGGTTTCGCGATAGAGCTGGCCATTGTTTCCATATCAAAGAGGAGACAATGAACAAAACCGCAAAACATAAACTCCACAAACGGTGAATCCACAAAGTGAAAGTGACAGGAATCCATTCATCATACAGCGGCCCCGGAAAATAGCCCCAAAAAACACTATAAACATAGATCGGCACATGCCATTGTAACCAAAAAATATTCAGTATGGCGGAAAGAATGATAACAGACACAGCGGCTATCCAAACGCCTTTTCCGAACAATACGGCGAGGAGATGCCCGACGCTCCAGCCGACCAACGACGCGCTTACAGGCAATAACAAAAATAATTGTAACCCTCTTGTCAAAGAACACGTTTCACAAAAAAATAAAAAAAATAATACAATGATAAGCGGCGTTATAAGACTAAGACAAATTATGCACAGTGTGTATTTAAAAATATAGAGATTACTCTTTCGTATTTCAATAACAATCTCTTCCGTTCTGCCTGTAATTCCTGAAATCTGGACGCGTTCGACTGCGATTGAAATTCCCATTGCCGTCAGAAAAACAATTACCCCAAACGTCTCATTAAATTCGTAGTCAAAGTCACGAAACAACGGAATAAACATCAACCCGGCGGCAACCACTGCAGGAAGCGCGCTTAAAACTAACAACACCTTGGATTTACGCAATAGGACCAGGCTATTTAGAAGTATCGGTCTCATTAATATCGTGCAGCCTCATGGTTTCAATAAAATTTATTATATTAAACAAACGTTTATCGGATAATTTGGACGGCGCGTAAACTATAATAGAGTTGCTTCGAATACCTCTTTTTACAGATAGACGGTACTCCACCGGATATTTGGTTTCAAATTTTGTCATCGTCTCAAGATTCCATATATGATTATTTTCCATAATCTGCCATAAGTCTATGTATTGGTTTTCCGTTAATCGAAATGGCCGCTGATTATATAAGGCTGTAATGGCATTGCCGGATTTGATAATTCGTATCTGTACCGAATCAATAGCGTTGGTAAGACGATCGTATTTTTTAAGACTAATTTCCGAATTAATTTCCATGACGGGAATGGACGGAAAATGCAAATCAAATTGATCAAGGCAAAACGTTGCCAATTCCTGCATATACACATTCTCGGATACGCCCATAACAGAAAAAGAATGTTCTCGAAGGCTGTCTTTCACTGTAAACTGATAGGCATTGCCGTCGGTTCGCCGGCCAATCAAATTTTCCTGTTCCCATATATTTGCCTTCTTGATCAGCGATGCAAATTCTGCGAACGCTTTCTTTTCAACCTGGACCGTATCCAACATCTGTCTTCGCACAACGCCGTTTTCACGATAGTCCGGAATGGACGAGTTTTCTTGAATCCGCTGAATATAAATCAGGCCGATTTGATCGGAATACGGATCACGACAAATGTTCAGGGATACTTTGAAGGGTTTCGCAGGATTATTGATGATAAGATTCAGATGAAACGACGGGTCACCGATCGTTTCATCCGGGCCGCATGAATTGATAAGCAGTAAACTACATGAATAAATTAAAAAAACATTTTTCAATCAACGCTGCTCCAATACGTCATTAACCCAGCTTAACGCCGCCATCATGGAAGGAAATCCTATAGTGGTCAAAGATAGAATGACCGCTTGCCGTATTTCAACGGCTGACGCGCCTGCCTCTAATGACTTACGTGTATGGGAATGAACGGCCCCTTCGTGTTTAAGTCCGATGGAAATGCCCAATTTGATCAGCGCCCGTGTTTTGGGATTCAAGGGGCCTACTTTTTTTGCCTCGTTAGAGAGATTCGTATAATGCTCGGCTACCTCAGGATAATTTTTCAAGAATTTGGAATAATGTGAAGGTAATTTAGGTGACCGCGTTTTTTTCTTTTTCATAAATCCTCCTATTCAAATTTATAATCGATTTTTGTAGCCTGTTGCGCTTTGACTCGGACGGTAATTTCATAATACTTTCGAAATTTGGAATGCACCAGCCTCACTTTATAAAATCCCGGCTTCACTTCTTTGAGCGCCGGGGTGATTTGTCCGTATTCTCTAACAGTATTCAAATAAATATCAGCACCGGGCGGGTCGGTCGTCAGTTCTAAAAAACCGTTAGGGTATGAAAACACAACCGCGCTCTCGGTAGTGTCGTCCTTTGCTACTTTTACAGTCTGAGTTTTCTTTTCATTTTTATAAACGGCTTTAATTTTATGCGAACTTGCTAATAAACCGTCAATTTGCAATGGCGTTTTCCCTTCGGCTTGTTCCTGCTCGTCCAAATACACATCGGCGCCTGACGGGTTTGATTTGATAAGAAGCGATCCATACGTCGGCTTCAACGAGTCAATGAGTTCTAGAGTCTCCTCAGCAGTGACAGTGATATTCTTAGCCCATTCTTCGTATCCGTCCGCGTGAATCAATATTTTCTTTTCACCAACATCCAGGCTGTACTTATTTTCTTTGTAATTCCGGTTTAGCCTTTTTCCGTCCACGAGAATATACGCGTTTTCAGGATAGACTTTTTCGAGAGAAACAAATCCGCGCATTCTATCGAGAGTGAGATCCGTGCGGGTCAATCTGCTTTTCCTCAGCGAAACGTCTCTGCGTTTAATGAGATGATCTTCTTTCGAAAAAATAAAAGTATATTTCCCCGCAGGAAATATCAAACTGTCAATCGGCGTATAACCTAGAAATTTGCCGTAACTGGTTTCAACCTTAACCATTGCTGGAACTGAAACAATGGAAACGTAGGATGTATCCACGCCGCTTGGAATTTCAACCGGCAGTAATTTCAAATGTGCATCAATGTTTTTGGTTTCGCCCTTTCCAAAAATAATTGCCGTCTCATACGGCTGGTAATTCTCGCGTGTCGCGTATACCCGGTGTTCCCCGACGCTGATACTGTCAATCTCCAAAATGGGACCGGACATATTGTATTGCTGATCATCGATGAGTACCGCCGCATCAGGAACGTTTAGTTTCATCCTCAAAGAGGCCGGCTTCTCATCGCTCAACGCTTTGGCTAGTTTGGACTCTCCGTTAGATTGTGTAAAAATCATGGAGAGGCACACGATCGTGGCAATCACAGCCCAGAAAAAAGAAATCATTGAAAAGATGCGGTTGCCGAACCACTCGTAAAATTTTCCGAAAAGCGATTGTAAAATAATTTGTTCGCCGGTGCGAAACAATAATTTGGTTCTGGAGAAGGCAACCGTACGATTTGCTTTGATATGCTTAAGGACTTCTTCCAATTCCCCTATATTTTGGAACCGGTCGTCCGGGTTTTTGGCCAGGCTCTTCAATATCACATCGTTCAGGCCGTCTTGTAATCCTGGATTTACAATGGAAGGCGGTATCGGATTTTCGTTGACAACCCGGTATAATATTTCTGTAAGATTCTTTCCGGGAAATGCCTTTTCGCTTGTAAGAAATTCGTAAAATACCGTCCCAAGAGAAAAAATATCGGACCGGTGATCCACAGATTTTCCGGTTATCTGTTCCGGCGACATGTAGCCCGGCGTACCGAGGATCGTCCCCATGACGGTCGTTGTCGACGCCACGGCTTTTGCAATACCAAAATCAGTTATCTTCGGGTGTCCGTCCTGCGTGACTATGATGTTGCCCGGTTTGATATCCCGGTGAATAATCCCGTGCTTATGGGCATAACTCAAACCGTCACAAATTTGAATGATAATATCTAATTTTTGCGCAGGCGTGTATTCAACCGATTTCTGGATAATTTCTTCGAGAGTTTTACCATTCACAAATTCCATTGCAATATACGAAATTCCCTGATCCTCTTCCGCGTCGTATATAGCTACGATATTCGGATGCATGAGCTTTCCGGCCAGTTTTGACTCGTAGATAAAACGTTCCTGAAATTGCTTGGCCTGCTCTTCGCTGAGTCCGGAATGGATGTTTAATGCCTTAATCGCTATAGCGCGGTCGATTCTCGGGTCAACGGCCTTGTACACAATTGCCATCGCTCCTTGCCCAAGTACATCCTCTATTTGATAACGTCCGAGGCTTGATATTTTAGTTTCTGTGGTCATGAAAATTAGTCCTGTATCAATCGAATAATATAATCTACCTGCTCTTCCGGTGTCATATTTGAATTATCAATTACCATCGCATCGGCAGGTTTGACAAGCGGGCTTTCATCGCGGTTTTCATCAAAAGAATCGCGGGCATTAATTTCTTCCGCCATTTTGTTAAAGGGAATGATTACATTATTTGCTTCCAGTTCCTTCTGACGTCGGCGGGCCCGCGTTTCAATATCTGCCGTCAAAAAAAATTTCTTATCTGCATCCGGGAAAATTACCGTGCCGGCATCGCGCCCGTCGATCACATATCCGCCCGGTTTGCCGATAGCTTGTTGCTGCTTTACTAGAAATTGCCGCACCTCTCTGATGCTGGATATGGCGCTGACGTGTTTTGTCACCTCCACACCGCGAATATCTTCGGAAACGTCTTTACCGTTTAAAATAGTTTTTTGTACTCCGTCTGCGTAGGTAAGATCAATTTGGATTTCTGGGAGCAAAGAAACAACATTAGTCGCGATGGAAGGATCGATTTTTTTCAAAAGAACCATTAAAGTTATCGCCCTGTACATGGCTCCCGTGTCAAGATATGCGTAACCTAGGCGCTTTGCCAATTGTTTGGCCGTCGTACTTTTACCGGAGCCCGCAGGTCCGTCCAATGTGATAATAAGCTTTCGTGCAGACATTTATTGTTAAGCTAAGCCAACCGCTTTCTTTAAAGCTTGAACCTCCGGCGGGCGTAAATTTCTCCATTGCCCGTATTTAAGTTTGGCAAGATGAAGCGGACCGTATTGTGTTCGATGCAGTTCGCGGACTTTGAAGCCGAGTTTCCGAAACATCCGTTTGACTTGTTTATTTTTACCTTCATGAATCGTGATCTGAACAACTTCTTTACCAAGTTTAATCGCTTTGCAAGGCGCCGTTTTTCCGTCAATAAGAACGACCCCTTTTCGTAAATAACTGAGTTCTTGTTCATTGATCTTCTTGTTGAGCACCGCTACATACGTTTTTTCCACGCCAAATTTCGGATGAGAAAGTCGAAACGTCAGTTCACCGTCATTGGTCATCAAAAGTAATCCCGTTGTATCATAATCAAGGCGACCCACTGGAAATACACGATCGGATATACGAACAAGGTCAATGACGGAATCTCTTCCTTTTTCGTCTTTGACTGTTGTGACATAATTCAGCGGTTTGTGTAGGAGGATGTAAACATCTTTTGTCTTCACATGAACGGGCCTCCCGTCCACCTCCACTTTATCCAGCTCAACGTCTACAAACGTAGACAAATCGCTTACCGTATTGCCGTTTACCGTAACACGGCCTTCTTTAATGACTTCATCGCAACTGCGCCGGCTGGCGACGCCGGCAGTTGCCAGATATTTATTTAATCTCATAGTGTAACGCGTAAACTTTTTATTCTAAAATTGATCTGCGGCAATCTTATTTTTTTCTGAGGTTTCAGGCTCCTTGCCTCCCGTTTTTGTGATTAACGTTCCCAGGTCCGGTTTGGCGGACAAGGCTTTTTTGAATGAATCCTGCCAGCGGAAACCAAATTCTGCAATCTCTCCGGGCTCCTTGATCGATTTGATATGTATAATACATTCCGTAAGAATTTCTTTCTGTGAAGCAGTATCAAAAGGCGCGCCGAATACCTGCCCGAATGGAAATCGAACTAATACGGTTCGCGGCGGTTTTACATTCTTCAATACCGTTCGCAATGATCCGATTACGATGGTGCTGATTTCCGCTTCTTCGATTTCGCGGGCTAACAGTCCTGCTGTTTGATGACTAAGAGGCCCGACTGCCGATATGATAACCACGTCGACAAGAAATTTTTGCAGCGTTTTAATAATTCTGGGAACCGTTTCGTCGAGAAACCCTTTCGGATCTTTTATCTCGCCCATCACGCTGAAGTGAATCTCGGAAACGGAACTTATTCTTTTTTCCTTTTCCATTTCCAATAATCGGTCCAGGGGAAATATACAATTATAATCAAGTCCGGCGCCATTCTTTAACTCAATTACTTTGTGAGAAACACGAATATCCTGCTGCGTGACGTCCTTCTTAATTTCACGGTACGATGCATCGCCGTTATCGTCGCCCAAATTATAGTGTTTCGTCAGCTTCCAGTTGTATAATCCGGCCGTCGTAATCAGAGCTACTTTGGCTTCGCTCAGATTCTTCGATAAATGTTTCCATGGTGCGTCATTATTGACGATCCATGTGTAATCTCTTAAAAATCTAGTGTCCATAATTGCCCCGCTTAGTATCTTGCAGTTTAGTGATTAGTGGGATCCGAATATTGTTCAGGATCAAATTTGTTTTCTTTTAACAAAGTATCTATTTCTTTAAAGTCTTCTCTGAGTGAATCATCCTTTGAATTCATATCGCTTTGCTTGCTACCATCATTCGTTAGCTGCTTCTCAGTGAAATCGAGTTCGAGAGTTTCTGCAAATTCCTTATCTTCTTTAAGGATGTCTTCAATTTCTTTTAATTTAGGAAGTTCTGCGATTTCAAACAAACCAAAGTGTTCCAAAAAAGCCTTCGTGGTACCAAAAAGCAAAGGCCTCCCAGGCGCATCTTCGCGGCCAACTACGGTAAGAAGATTTTTTTCCATTAACGAACGCAATGTCCAGTCGGCGTTGACGCCGCGAATTTTTTCAATTTCTGCGCGTGTGATCGGCTGACGGTACGCCACGATGGCAAGTACTTCAAGCGAAGATTGTGACAGTTTTTTTTCTGCCTTCGCCTTAAACAGACGGCTCACCCATTTGTCAAACTGCGGATGGGTTGCATATTGATATCCCCCCGCTAATTTGACGATGCGGAGCGTGTGATTGACGTTTTGATAATGTTTGTTCAGTTGGTCGATCGCCTCTTCGACGGATTTGGAGCCTATTTCATCTTTTTGAATACACTCGACAATGCGCTCTATCGGCAAGGGCTCGGTTGATGCAAAAATGATCGCCTCAATGATGTTTTGTAAATCAATTCCATCAACAGTAATTTGTTCGGAACTCAACGTTTTTAGTACCTCCGTATTAGAAACTATTTGGAAAATATCTTTCGTACTATCGACACGATCTTATGGAAAAAACTCCTCCATCGCGTCACTTTCTTTTCAGGCTCTTTTTCTTTTTTAACCACTGCCGGTTCTTCAGCAAACGAAACCTTGCCGGCGGTAGATTCCGTAAGCTCAGGTACAACCGTTTCATCTCGTACTGCCAGATTCTCAATTTCAGAAATTTCGGTTTCAAATCTATTTTGGTCCTCAGTAGGAGAGGTGGCAACTTCCGTTTTTCTAAAATCGCTTTCTTCTGTTTCTATATTTTTTTCGGGTATTGTTTTTTGGTTTACTTGCACGTCTGTGTCAGTTTGTTCTTCAGCATGCACTTCATAATGTTCAGTTTCAAAAACCTGTTTGTCTGCATTACCACTTTCATCTTGAGGCAGTGTTTCTTTAACATTTTCAGTGACGGATTCATCTTTCTTAAGATCACTCGGTATCTGATGATATATTTCGTCGCGATTAAGCTCTGTTAAATACACTTTTTCTTTATTAGCTGCGTTAGTTGTGGTTTCATCGTCTGAAGAGTTCTGGCCAAACTCCTGACCCTTTTCATTCGATATGTCATTAACAAGTACCCGTTCATCGTTTATTGGTTCAGTTACT
>WBUR01000027.1 GCA_008933615.1 bacterium
CCGATTGGCAACAGTGATCATCACCGGTGGAGTAAGAGCCTTTGTTTCTTCCCACCTCTTAGCGGTTTCGAGCCAATCCTTGCCGAGCAGATAATATCCGTTTGTCACAAGGTCGGGAAGAGGTTCGTGTTCATCCACTTTGCGATTGATGTCGGACTTGACTTCTGGATCGTTATAGATGTGATATAGCCTTGACTTGTAGTCTTTCGAGAGCTGGCCGTCGTCGCGAATAACGACGCGCGGGGTTTTTACAAGACCGGATTCAATGGCGTCGTTCAGACCGAAATCGCTGACGATCCAGTCAAATAGCGCCTCCTCGGTACTGCGCTTACCTGACGGTGCGAATGGTGTTGCTGAAAAATCGAAGCAAGTCAGAATGTTTCTTGCTTTGTTAATACGATCCAGTCCGCCGATCCATTTCGTGGCTTCTTCAATGTCTTCTTTCTTCACACCTTTGATCTTTGATTCTGCGGGAACGCGCCAAGCGTGATGCGCTTCATCATTAATAACGATAATATTCTGAGCATTGGACATTTCCGCAAGCACTTCGCGAACGTAAGCTTCATCGCTTTTCGCTCCGCGCTTGTCTACTGACTTTCTCTTTGCAAGGCGTTCTTCTGTGTCCCAATTTAAGGCATGCCAATTGCGGATCAAAACACGGCCTTGCCTCAACTTATCATTCAGACCGGATGGAACAATGTTGAATTCATCATAATAATTCCCCGGCTGGTGAGGATTCAGAACTTGCAGACGGCTTTTTACGGTGAGCCCAGGAGCAACAATAAAAATATTTTTTGAAAATCGTGCGTCCTGTGGATAGGTAACTTTATTCAGTATCTGCCAGGCACAAACCATGGCCATTACAATCGTCTTGCCGGAACCGGTAGCCATCTTAGAACATAGCCGGAGAAATTCTCCGCCATCAGAGGGTACATCGATACCCACCTTTTCCGATTCATTGGCTTCGACAAGCCAGATGAGAGTCTCCATCGCTTCAAGCTGGCAGAAAAAGAATCGTTTGTTTTCCCGTGCTTCCGTGTCTCGCCAATGCTCAAGCAGTCGCTTGGTCATGCCGGAAACTCCCGCGTATGGATTGGTAGGATGCTCACTCCACGCTTTGATACGCGGACGAATAGTATTGACGAGCGGTATTTCGATGAAAATGCCCGGATCGTCAAATGCTCGGGAAGACTCCGACGCTACAATATATCCCGCAGGGCGACGGCCATTTTTGCGGCTGAATGTCCGCGTCTTTGCGTCGTAACTCCAGTAGCTTTTCGGCTCCCCGTAGGGGGAATTGATGATTAGTTTATCTATTGAGTTCATATTGACAAAAAGTTAACAAAGACTTGACAATCTGTACGCTTCATGTTACCTTGTATCAGAGCTTTTGATGACGAAAGTTGCCATTGGCTTTGAAATTTTAAAGGTTCCGCCCTGATGATAAGAGCCCATGGGGCTCTTCGAAAGATAGTCAGGGCGGTCGTTTTTTTAGTAATATAGATTAGTTCCCTGTCCAAATGTCTCGTACTCGCTCGAAATAAACTTCTTAATCAAATCGTAACTCCGCAAATCCTTTTTTTCCCACTTTCTGAAAATCGCCCAGTTCAAATAATCGGCTATTTGAAGATTCAGGTCTGACTTGGAAGAATGAAACATCAAAATATATGGAACACGTGACTCTCTCGACCATTCTGCAAGAGTTAATTTAGTAGCTTTCTCAATTTCCTTCCTTTTCTTCTCCACCGGTATTCGATCTGAGACAACAATTACTCTATCCGGCATAGTTTTCTGGCACTTTAAAACGTACCTTAATAGAATGTTCAGGATTTTGTGATAAAATCTTGCATGGTCAATCTGCAATGTTGGATTAGTTTTTCTCTTTTCCACTATCTGGCAGTCAATGCGGCACTTCGGAAGATGGATTCTGAGTATGTCAAACACACGATCTCGTACCATCTGACGATCTTCAGACGCATGAAAACATTCGAGATCCAGCCCGCCAGATTCCCAAATGTCATATTTCAAATCGACCAGTTCGGTTATTGCATCAAAGGGCCTCACGAGAGAAAAAGACGTGAAAGTGAAAAAAGCCGTGCCCTTATTTGAAAAATCAAAATTTCCAGCTTCATCGAGAAAAATATAAAGCGCCTTTTTACCTCCGGGAGTCTCAGTCATGACCATTCATCGTTTAGTTCCGCCATATTTGGACCAGTTCTGTTGTCATGAGAATATCAAGTAATAGAAATTTTTATTACATGTTATTACATACGCAGTTTTCTTGCACTTCTCATCATAAGGAGAGTTGAAGATGAGTTTGTCTATCGATGATTTCATCTAATCAGGCTTTAGTTATTGTCTTCATCAATCCAAATAAGGCTTAAGACGGTATTGTAGCTTTTAAGAGGGATTACTTCCTCATAAAGGAAACAATTTTCCCCAATGCCGTAATCAGTTAACCACGCTGTACCAATAACGCTTTCACGACTCGATGGGGTCTTGCCTGATTGAAAAAAATCATTTGCGCATGAATATTTGTCCAGGTTAACTCCCCGTCCATTAACTCTATACGGAAAGGCACTATTGGCTGAAACCCATTCAATTTTGCCGTTTTTAGATGCAACGAGAACGCAAGCCTTATTTCCAATGTTTACATAGCGAATTGCAGCAGCACTCAAGCTTGTTTGAAACTCATGTGCTAGCCTTTGTACTTCCGCGAAGCTTGGGGTCTTGTCGGCACAACGCGGTCGGAACAGATCTTCCGGCATAAGGAGTTCAGCAGCGAAAACATTTGCCTCAGTTTCAGCGGGTGATTGCTCGTACCAATCTTGAAAGTCGTCATCAGTACAAATAGTTAAAGGCTTGGCTGACCTGTGAAGAACATAGTGGCCAATTTCATGAGCGATTGCAAACCTCTTTCTGCCAGATTCGATAATGCGGTCACTTACCGAAATAAAACCGGCACTGCCTTTACAGACAATTCTTGCGACCGCTCCAGTGATAGATCGTTCAATTATAAGCAAATTCATCTGTGATGCAATAATTTCTAGGTCAATCTCAGCCGGATTCATGATTGACCATTCTGCGATAATCGCGCGTGCCTTTGCTTTTGCTACTGCGAATGTACTATAGCTCATTCTTGTGGATTCGAGTCAAGTTTTTTGAGTTCTTCTTCGAAAAGATTCAGAAGCTCTGCATCAGAAAGTAAATTTCTTAAATCATCTTCAGTAATATCTTTGTGTTTGTGTGCAAAAGCTTGTGCGAATTGCGAGTCGCCTTCCGCACTAAGAATCGTGCTCAGTTTATTTCGTACAATTTCGATTGGTTGCATTACGTCTATTCGTTGTAACTTATCATAAAGAGACAATAGCTGTTGCCTCCTGGCTTGCGCGACCTTTACTTTTTCTTTTTTTTCAAGATCAAGAATCAGTGCCAATCCTTTTCTAGCGAGCGTATCAGGATTCACTCCAAAAGAAATAAGTTTCTCACGCACTTCTTGCATATTGTTTTCATCAACGTCATGGACGAACTCGATAAGGCTGTCCAGTTTCTCGGCAAAATTTTTGGGAGGGGTGTCATTTTTTTTCATTTTTTTCTCCTTCAAACACTCTAAGAAAGTCCCCTATTTTCTTTTTCGCTTTATATATTTGCTCAATGGACATTCCAGTTTCGACCTTAATATCTGCTGGCTTTGATATCCCACTCTCAATACAACAAAGTACCAACTCAGCATCCTCATCACTCTTGACCATTGTCCACAGCTTCTCGAAAATGTCTTTTGCTACCAACTCATCGTAAGGGGTTGGCATACTTTGGTCTGGTGGATCAAAAATAGTCTCATCTTGTTCGGCGTCTCTTTCGATATCGTCTTGCCTTTTATGGTCCTGAGACTCAACAAGATGACTGATCAAACTATTAACTACGCTCTTCAGATGTATAAGTATATCCGGCTTTCCCTCAAAGTCCCAAGCTCTGTCACCCGTCCAAACTGCCGTAATTGCTTCACATGCAATGTCGTCTGGTTTAAGACCCGCTGGTACCCTTGACTTGTTCCACTTGAGTCGATGCAACTTACCAGCTGCATGCAGTGTCAGCTTGGAAAGAATTGTATCCCAATCCTGCTGCTTAAGCTTTGCTAATTTTTCAAAATCGGCCAATCGAATAACCCTTATAGTAGTATGCCAATAAAAGGATGTTTTTTTCACCTAAGGCATAAAAAACTGCTATTTGTCCGGCATATAATAAAAGAGGGCTAACCTCACCCAAGGTTTTCCTTGGTTTAACTAAATTAATAACTAAATGAAGAGGTGCATCATGTACCAAACTCAAACCTTAACCCCGTTTACGCCTCGGGAAGTTGACAACGTTCCCGAAAGAGAGGGGGTGTATCAGCTTTTCGACGCCAGCCAAGAGCTCACCTACATTGGTAGGTCAGATAATCTTCGCCGGAGACTATCTGAACACCTTAACACCTCGGACTCTTGCATTAAAAATGCAAGATATTTTGTGTACGAGGTTACGAACCGATCCGAAGAAAAGGAGCAACAAATGCTCGCGGAATACAAACGAATACACGGACGGTATCCTCGTTGCAATGATAGAGGATAAAGCTTGTCACAATCGGTGAGGGAGTAACAATGTTACTTCCTCACCCGTTTTTACTCCACCTCCATTACTTTCAAACTCTCAATCCCTCTATCATCCACGATCTTTACCGCTATCCGGTTATGCTTGCCCGGCTCAAAGGGCAGTGAGATCGTGCCGCGATAGGCTTCGATCAAGTCTTCGTCTATCTCGGCTTTCAGATTTCGTGCGAGACGTGACCAGCCTTCATTCTCAGCGGCCATCGGAAAAAATACCTGACGTGGAAATAAACTGCGCCCATCGTAATCCGTATCAAGCAGCCACATGGCAATACGTTCGTTTCCGCCGGAATCAATCGTTCCGGTTTTGGTGTTGTAATAATCAAATCCAAGAACATCGACTTGATAGTTTCCTTTGGCGTCACCCGATTTGATCTTCGACAATTTCACATCCGGCTGACCGATAAGCCAGAAGCTTTCACTGCTGGAACGTTTTTTTCTCAGATCGTCCGTAAGTAGATCGGCATTCATCTGAACTTTCAGAAAAAGCATGCCCGCTTTTTGTGCATCGGTTTCGTCAATATCTTTGGCGGCTTCGGGATCGAACTGGAATGCGGCAAATACAACCAGATCCGGTTTCGGTTTTAATGTGCTGGCTTCTTCCCAGGCAAGTTCCACCTGCCGCTGTTCCAGCGGGCCGTGCTCCGGGCCAAATGAAATGACGACGCGCTGAATTGCTTTGTATTCCTTGATCGTTTCGCGAACAGAATCGGAACCTTTGTCATTCGTCTTTGTTTCCGCTTCGGCGTGAAGCCATCGCGTGCCCGACATAGCTTCTACACGCGAGAAAAGAATATATTGGCCGTTTTTCCCGCGTATGCCCGATTTGAGCAATTCGTCGCGCCACTCACGCTGACGTAATGTTTCACCGGAACGTGCAATGGTCGTATCAGCTTCCTGCTTAGATGATTCTATTGCACCGATAGCTTCTAACGCTTTTACAACAGGCGCCGGTACCGCTTCCACAGTGAACGGCCCTGTTACTCTTTCTTTTTTGGAATCTGCGATTGGTTGATCGTAGAAATAAATCTCGTCTGGCTGTAAATTGTTTGCAAGTGTTTCTAATTTTATTCTTTTGGAAGATCTATATCTAAAACCACTTCCTACACCCTCGTTAGGATGAGCAAATTCGTAATATTCAAAATTTGCCGTCATTAATCTTTGCTTTGCCAATGCAATAGCAATTCGTGAAGTATCACATGTAATCCATCGTCTTCCCCATTGCTCGGCAACAAATGCCGTTGTTCCGCTTCCACAAGTAATATCAAGAACCAAATCTCCGGGCATACTTGTTAAGAGCATACATCGCTGTATTGGCAATTCATCAGTTTGCACGGCATAGACTGGGAACTGTTCTGCAAGAGTATCATCCCAAAGGTTATTTAAGATTTGATATGGGAAATCACTATAAAATATTTTATAAGGACGTGTTGGGCTAGTACCAACTAGACGATTTAATTCAGCTAACCTCTTCATCCCTTGTGGATTCGCTTTCCACTCATGCCCGCTTGGTGGATGTAAAGTTTTAGCTTCAAATTTTATCGGTTCTGTGTATTTAGGTTCTTTGCTTTTTTTGGAAGCTGAATGAGTTCTGAAAACTTTTGATAAATCTAGATTGGGGTTTTGAATATCCGCCTCTGTTATATTCCTAACTTCACCTTTGTCTTGATAAAACCTGAATTCACCTCGAAGCTGTTCTTCTTTATTTGATGGCACATACAACGGGTTTACTTTCACCTTTTCAATATCTTTTGCAAACCAAATTATATAATCAAATAGTTCAAATAGTCCCTTACCAAATCTTGAAAGGAATGAAGCTCTCTTTTTAAAAGGAATAATATTTACACAATTATCGTAACCGAAAATTTCATCCATCACTGCTTTAACGAGGTGCAAATTATTGTCATTGATTTGAACAAAAATACTCCCGGATTCATCCAACATGTTTCTTGCTAATAAGAATCTATCTCTAAGGTAAGTTAAATATGAATGAATACCCAATTCCCATGTATCACGGAATGCTTTTATCATTTCAGGTTCAGCAGTCAAGTCTTCGTCTTTTCCATCTTCGACATTTTTTTTATTAACGAAGGGCATAAAATTACTTCCATATTTAATTCCGTACGGCGGGTCGAAGTAGATCATTTGCACTTGTCCGCCGAGGCCCTCTTTTTCGAGGAGTGAATTCATCACAAGCAAAGAGTCGCCTGCTATCAGGCGGTTGCTCCAGTTATGCCGGTGCTTATAGAAATCAATCGCGTCCCGCAGGGGCGGGTTTTCGTCCTTGCTACTGAATAGCGACATCTGTTCGTAGTTCGATCCGTTCTTGTTTCGCACCGCTTCGATGATCGAGCGCGGGTCTATTCGTTCGTGGACATGCAGCGACACCGTAGGAATTTCAAAAGATGTGTGTTCCGCCTTGCCCGCCCATACAAGCTGTGGATCAAGATGCGGATCGTATTGGTACGTTTTTTTTGGTTGTCCCTGCTTGACATCCGGATCGGTATCCGGCGTGACGAGACCTACCGGCGGATTATTGACCCGCTGTTTGTCCTTGTGTTCGTATTGCTCGATAGGCTTTTTCTTGGCGGGGGATTTAGTTTTTCGTTTTTGCATATTCGGGATAGAATTAATATTTGTGAGTTTTCTGTTTGGTCAGAAAACAGTCGGTTTCTTGTTTGGATATTTTCTTGGGAGACACGATTAGGCTCCACGATAGGTGCATCCACAATTGCTTACGAAAAAAATTAGCGATATTTACGGGCATACGCAAGATAAATTCAAATTGAAATCATGATTGGGGTTTTTCAGATCCTGAAGTCATCCAAATGAGGAATCAAAAATCTAGCATTGCAGAGATATGGATAAGATACTAAATCGAAAAAAATAAATATCGCACATTGCTTGATTATCTGCTCATGGTGTTGCTAATTTAAAGGAGGTTCGGAAGTCACAAAGCAATGAAAGACTTATTATTATGAAATCAGCCAGTAGAAAGCTATTTCGACTCAGTCAAGGTGAACTCGACTTCGCAAAGATCAGATCGTTTTGGAATTTGGCACGCAATGAACATTTAATGCATGGTAACGCTGAAGTTCCAGAAGGTCAAATATTATACTTCACGGAAAAAAATGAACTATTTATGTCAATCTTGGATTCAGATGGTTCTGACGAGATAGTTCTTTCAAACATACCGAGGAAGGCTCGTTCCCTCATTGGAGACCTTTACGTTTATTTTGTAAAGACATATGGATCCATCCTTGTGAAAATGGGGAGACAATCAGAATTACAAGGGCATTTGAATCAATGGTTCAAGTTATTTTTGATGCTTAGTGCGGAACAAATGAGAAATCTGCATTATGGTAAAACTTATGATCTATTTTGGCAAGAATGCATGAAGTCCCTCGAACCAAAGATGGTAAACAAAAAGGGCAAACCAAAAAAGAATATATCTGCTACATTGGAAGTTATTGCAATGGCTCTGAGAGAGTTGTCAGTGGTCCGCAAGCTTAAGAGCTTTCGCGAAGCATATGTCTGGGCAGAAGATGAGCTCTTGGAAAATGGCCGCCCTTTCAGCTGGGAACAACTTGAAAAAGCTGCAAACAATGTCACTTCAAAAATTGCAGAAGCTGAATTCGCCGAAGACAATTCAAAAATAATTAGCTTTGTTTTATCTGAAATTAGTAAGATCAAATAAATAAATAGTTTATAGTATTTTTCCCTACCTCTTTTCTACCTTTTTAACCTCCATCCTATACCTTTTTACAAACACTCGCTACCTCACGACAAATTGTTTCGATTCAACAGTGACCGTAAATTAACCTCAGCAGATACGGAAATGAAGGTGTTTATGAAAGTACAATTATTTGCATCATAGACATGCGCGACGTCGATCTGTGCTTTTACAGAGATTGGAGAGTAAAGCAGTAATGGAATATAAACAATTAAAGGATAATGATTATGGAATCGACCGATGTTTTAGGGAGTAGCATAGGACCGGCCCCTGATGAAAACCTATTGGACTCCTTAGTTGATGATCTAAAACAAGGCCGAATACGAGTCAACGAAATAGCCCTCTATTTGCAAAGCGTACTACGCCTCATCTATAAGGGATCGTCAAACTACTGCTATGATGAAAAGACCGGTATTTGGATTGTGGCCGAAGTGCACATCATCAACAACAGGATTGCAGATTTTTTGACCCTCTATTCTCCAACCAGAGCAGATAACATTCGCATTAATGACATACGGAGGCGCCTGTTTGACATTGTAAGAGAAAGGCACCAATACTACCCAAAATCCGAAAAAACACGGTTTGTCAATTTTAGAAATAAATTATATGACATTGAGACCGAAGGCGTATATCCGCATATCCCTGATATCTATTCATTTTTTCAACTGCCCGTTGACTTTGACCGTAAAGCCACCTGCCCTATGTGGCTCGAATTTATTGATTTTGTCACAGAGGGTGATCTGGAAGTTGCCCGGCTCTTACGTAATTTTGTTGGTCTGATCCTTTCTGAGCGAACTGATATACAACACTATCTCCATATCATCGGTAGTGGAGGTACTGGCAAATCTACGTTTGCAAAGACAATTCACCAACTCATTGGACGAGAACAAACGGCCATCCTGGATTTCGGAAACGAACGTGACAACTTTTCCCTATCTGCTATCGAAGGCAAGAAGTTCTTATTCGTTGATGAATTTGAGTATCCGCGTTTGTCACCCCAAGCGGAAGGCCATATTAAATCGCTTGCTTCCTTCGGGCCTGTTCGGGTAAACCAGAAATACAAGAACGCTCTTGAAATCTACAATAGAGGCAGACTAATCATCTGTTCAAATAATTTCCCCTTGATCTCTGATGCATCAAACGCACTGTTCAGGAGATTATTACTGGTTAAATTTGAAAAGACAATTCCTCGCGACTCGCAGACCAAATGGTTCTCCGATACGAACGCATTCCAAAAAGAACTGCCAGGAATAGCCCTTTGGGCTCTTGAAGGGTTAAAAGAGGTCGAAGCTTTGGGTTCAGCGGCCCTTGCATTGCCTGACAAAGTAATCGAGTGGATCGAGGAAATAAAAAATGACGCTAACCCAGTGATGCGCTGGGTTCAAGATTGTTGTGATTTCGTAACTGATCAGAAAACACCAACCGAAGCCTTGTATAAAAGCTACAGTGATTGGTTTATCAGAGAAGGTATGCACAGTCAATTCAGATCAAGCAAGAATAGTTTTAGTAAGAAACTGAAACAGGCTTTCCCCAGCAAGATTCAGTCTGATACGGACGGAAACTCACGGGGCTACAAAGGAATAACACTCAAAATTAAACCAATTTCTTAACATGTGCTGTAACATAAAAACATGTATTAATTCTGAAGTTAGAATTTACACGAAACCGCTGGTCATGGTGACCTAAATGACGTGTAAATATCAAATTATTGAGAGCTATGAACTTATTACTTACAGGACAGCTAAAAAGAATCGCCTATGAAAAGTAGAAATTTAGCCAAAATGTAGTTGAAGAAAACTCAAAGAAAGGAACAGATATATGACACTAACACAAGATCTCCGCTATCCGTATTCTTTTACCATCTCAGTAAAGGTCGAGTCAGACCTATATGAAATTATCATGGTGTGCTATGACAGGGACCGATTGACATTAAGTGGCTACCTCAGAGAAGTTTTGAACAACTTCTTTTTGGGAAAGACAAAAGCCAATTTAGAGCGTTATCAACTCTACATGGGTCACTTCCATCAGGTATTGAAAAAACAAATCGTCTTCTGTGTTGACCGAAATGTGAATGAAAAACTCATAAAGTGCTCACAACAGTTTCATAGGAAAACGCCCGTAATAGTTAGGACTATCCTCAGACAGATGTATTTTGGATTCTGGAATGAATACAGAGATTACTTGATGGAACTGTCAAAGAATGACGTTTATCGTTCTGATCCTTGGAGGCAATGAGATTATCTAACGAAAAACTGAGATCCATCCTGGAAGATAATGGAACAAAGATGGATGATGTAAAACTCGCTAAACTGGTGGAACTGCTTTACCAATTGGCAGAGATAGATTATGCTATTTTTAAATCAAAGGAATCAATTGACAACGAGAAGAATTCAGAGTACTTTCTGGAAAAAGCATCATGAAAAATGTTGTAATATATCCTCGTGTTTCGACCGGTGACCAGGTCCACGGCTATTCGCTTCGTGACCAGGAAGATAAGCTGCGTCGACATTGTGAACGAAATGGTCTTATAATTCACAAACACTTCGAAGATAGTCAGTCAGGTAAGAATTTCAACCGCAAAGAGTTCCAAAAAATAATTGAATATGTTAAGAGCAATCCTATCATTGACGGATTATTGGTAGTGAAATGGGATCGATTTTCAAGAGCCGAAATTGACGAATCGATAACGATGATCAAAAAATTTCGAAAGCTCGGAGTAGAAGTTCAGGCCATAGAACAACCGCTCAATTGGAATGATCCTAATCACAAATGGATGCTATCCATTTATCTGACGGGTGCAAACGTAGAGAATGATCAAATATCGAATAGAGTAAAAGTTTGTATGCGACGCGCGATGTTAGAAGGCAGGTGGATGGGCAGCGCGCCTTTCGGGTATCGTAATTCGCGAGACGAAAAGATGAAGCCGATCATTGTGCCTAATGAAAATGCAGAGACGGTAAGGTCGATTTTCCGAGATTTCACATCAGGTCAGACCGATGTTTTTGCACTATTCAAGAAGTACAGTGCATTAGCTTATAATGGCTCCCGAAGTAACCTATACAACCTCCTTACAAATCCAGTTTATATCGGAAAAATAAGAATCAAATCAGGTGATAGAACACCGGAGACTATGGTTGATGGAATTCATGAAGCAATTATTTCTGACGATATGTTTGAGAAGGCTCAGGCAATAATCTCTGGGCGACATGTGAAAAAGACGAGAAACCTTAATACAAACGTTCCTCTCAAAGGTCACATCTTGTGTTCAAAATGCGGCAAACCAATGACATGTGGAACTGCAAATGGGAACGGCGGAAAGTATTGGTATTATCGATGCAATCCGTGCCGAGAGATCGTGTCCGTTGAAAAAGCCGATAGACTCTTACAAGAACATATGGCATGCTACAGGCTCCAGCCTGAAGTAGCTGAAATTTATTTGACAGTCGCACAAGATGTGTTTGAACAAAAAGAAAAGTCTGAGCAGACGGAAGCCATGAGGCTAGACAAGGAGATTCAGAAAACAGAAGCCAGAATTTCAAGCTTAGATATGAAGTTCATCGACGATGCTGTTGACAAGGCGACTTATGGCTCACTGAAAAAACAATTGAAGGCTGAAATTGATGTTCTCAAAGGACAGCGTCACGATATGACGTCTGTTAAAGGTAAGGAATTCTTGAAATACCTGGCGGGTGCTTGTACATTGCTAACAGACCTCGATCAGCGTTACAAACAAGCTCCTTCTGAAATTAAGAGTCAAATACTTGGTTGCATATTTCCTGAAAAATTACATTTTCAGAAAAATAGTTATGCAACCACGAAATTGAACCCTATTCTCGCTTCAATCCTATCAAAAAACAATACGTTGGAAAACAAAAAAATCGCCACTACTGATGGCGATCTTGTTGGGTGGACCCGACTGGATTCGAACCAGTGACCCCTACGATGTCAACGTAGTACTCTAACCAACTGAGCTACGAGTCCGAAATTTTTTCGCTGTGCTCGGGACCGGAATCGAACCGGTACGGGCTTTGAGGCCCGCAGGATTTTAAGTCCTGTGCGTCTACCAGTTCCGCCACCCGAGCTTAGGTAGTTTTCGACGATTATGAAAGAACTGAGGCGACGAACAGAGTCGAACTGTTGATGGGGCTTTTGCAGAGCCCTGCCTTACCACTTGGCTACGTCGCCAAAAAAAATGACCAGAACCCGTTAGTAGAATTCTGGTCATCGAGTTACACATACCTCTACAATCTACTGGGTTACAGTAGATCCCATCTGGATTACACAGGAGCAAAAGAGCGAGAGACGAGACTCGAACTCGCGACATCAACCTTGGCAAGGTTGCACTCTACCAACTGAGCTACTCTCGCGTGTAATAATACACGTCTATGTCAAAGAAACCCCTATTTATCGTAGGGATAAGAAATATACCCAAAAAATAATCCCTTGTCAAGCAAATTAATGGCTGATCCATAATGCACCATATTAAACTATTAATAACATTATATTTAACTTTTAAAATTAATATCTTGACACGATTTCAGGGATGAATTGCAATTAAGTCATTATGACATATAGTATCATAAGTATATTAAAATATAAATTTATAAAAAGTCAAAAATCAGACATTTTAACAGTAAAATTTTGTGTTGTTTCCTAAATAATTAGTTTTAAATTTACTTAACAACTTATTCACATTTTTTTTTGATATTGAATTTATCCATGAATATAGTTCGTATCACAATGATATTTTGTTTCATTATCCTGAATTGTTTGTCAAATTCATGCACGACAACATCGTTTAAAACTAAATATCGCCGATTAATTTACCAGCGTGATTCAATTTCTACTGAATTAAATTCGCTGAATCGTGAACTTGAAAGTACGGAACTTGAATTATTCAAAACATTATATGAGATTGAGTTCTTACGTAATACCATTGTAAAAGCCGAGGCGGATTCTGTCGTCCATTTCTATCACAACTATATTTTTAATTTCCGGCGACCTATTCTGGCGCTGGTCGAACCGGATCTGAATTCCCCGTTTCTTTTTCCGCTCACGGTCGAAAAGATAGAACGGAACTGGCATTGGCCGGTTCTCTGGGGCAGGCTTTTTTATTTTGACTACAATCACCTCGGCATAGACCTTCATGCGCGTGAAGGCGACACCGTGAGGGCGGTTTATGACGGCGTGATACGGAATTACGAGCCGGCGAACGGATACGGCGAACTGGTTGCCGTTATCGAACATGCGTACTCACAGAAGTGGAAGAACAACGTGCTGTCGCCCGAATTTATTTCCATTTACGGCCACATCCGTAAGGAAAAAATTCGCGATTCCACGGCCGCGCTTCATTGGAAAAATGACGATCGTATCCAACGCGGAGAGATTATTGGTTTTATCAACGACGATGATCACAACGGCGACGGCGGCGAACACCTGCACTTTGGAATACGCCTGCAAACCGCAGACGCCTCTAAAGCATCGGACGGCGGACGCTGGCTCAGAGGTTATGATAATCGCAAAGGCGATCAGCTTCAATATTTTCTTAATCCGGTGGAACTGTACGGACGGTACATACGCTTTACATTTGACCCGATCGACAGGAATTGAATGAACTTACAATTTATTTTGCATTTTTATTTTATATTCCCTATTTTAATTTCCAATTCGCAATACCATTCCACATAGAGATCAATCAAGGAGCAATAGATTATGCGTCTCATTACACGAACGGATCTTGATGGTTTAACCTGTGCTGTATTCATCACCGTTATGGAAAAGATCGATGAAGTTCTGTTTGCCGAACCCAAGGCAATGCAGGATGGGAAAGTAGCCGTCAACGATCATGATATTATTGCTAACCTTCCGTATCACCCCAAATGCGCGTTATGGTTCGACCATCACACCAGCCAAATGAAACATTCGGAGAAGGAAGGCTACCGGGGAAAATTTGCAGTTGCGCCAAGCTGCGCGCGTGTGATCTATGATTTTTACGAACGCCCGGATGAACTGAAGCCTTTTGATGAACTGTTGGTCGAGACCGACCGCGTGGACAGCGCCAATCTTAACATGGATGACGTGATGAACCCGAAAGGATGGGTCTTATTATCTTACACATTGGATCCGCGTTCCGGCCTGGACGCATTTGAAGATTATTTTCAGCGCATGATTGGCTGGATTCAGGTTCACAAAGTCGATGATATTCTGAATCTCCCGGACGTTAAATCCAAGGTGGAGACGTATTTGGCGGAACAGGATAATTTCAAGAAGGCCTTATTGGAACATAGCCGCCAGGACGGAAACGTTATTATCACAGATCAACGTCCTGTACAGAAATTTCCAGCCGGCAACCGTTTCCTTATCTACACCTTATTTCCTGAAGGCAATATCTCCGCTCGTCTTTTCAGAGGCAAAGAGCCCGGTATAACGGTTTGCGCGGTTGGCCACAGCATATTTAACCGCACGTCGAAAACGGACGTGGGCGCACTGATGGCAGAATACGGCGGCGGCGGCCACAAAGGCGCCGGCACATGTCAGTTGCCTGATGCCGAAGCGGATGCGAAAGTGAAAGAGATCATTGAAAGAATGAAAAAAGCCGGGTAATACCTAAAAAATTCTCAGCCACTAAGGCGCAAAGACTCAAAGTTTTTAAAACCTTTTTAATTCTGTATTAAATAACTTGGT
Source organism: bacterium (assembly GCA_008933615.1). Lineage (NCBI taxonomy): Bacteria > bacterium. The sequence continues at coordinate 15,061 of WBUR01000027.1, forward strand.
GTCTTGGTGCCTTTGTGGCAATATAAAAATAATCTACCATTTGAAAATAAATACAAAACTACTCATGTCTTCCAGCGCCATTGTCATGGGAGTGCTGGGCATATCCGTTTCATTTCTTCCTCAGGAAATACTGCGCAGCGAAGGCATTGAACCTGCAGTTCTCCCTGTGTTGTTACTGCAAATCCTCGGAGCTCTTCTCATGGCATTCGCGATGGTCAACTGGATGGCCAAAGATATTCTTATCGGCGGAATTTACAGCAGGCCTGTTGCGGTGGGAAACTTTATGCATTTTATGGTTGGCGCGCTGGCGCTGATCAAAGGAGCATTCAAGAACCCCGATATGCCAGTTCTATGGGCGGCGGGTGTTATCTATATCGTATTTGCCGTGGGATTTGCTATAGTCCTTTTTTTCCATCCAACTAAAATAAACATTGACAATCCGTAATCTTTTACCTTAACTTTCCTTTGTTCGTTATCCAAATCTTGCTTATCTGACATCTGCCCCAGATGTATTATTCAATGAACTACCAAATCTAAAAGAGGAGAAACTATCATGAAACACATTTCTATCAAGCCACTAATGGCAAATCTTGTCTTGTCTTGTCTTGTCTTGTCTTGTCTTGCACAGATGAACAGACCAACGTAAAAGATGATGGTCAAATTTCATTTAGTATGCCTCTGTCTGTAGCTAAAACACAAGCCGGAATCCAAATTGATAGCGTTCGTGTAAATTTAAGTGGGCCCACAAATACGAGTGGCAATTTAGTAATTTCCAATGATTCTACAGTAGCTTCTGGTTCATTTAATAATTTAGTTGCTGGAGAATACTCAATTTCTATTCTTGCGTTTGCAAACCATGATACGGTCGCTACTGGATCTGGAAATGCCACGGTCATACCTGGACAGATTACAAATGCAACTATAACACTGACCCTCTTAACTGGTGGTTTGAATATTAATGTAAATTGGAGCATACCTCAAACGATAGTTTATGTAAAAGATGTGGCAGGTATTCAACAGATTTGTACAATCAATACAGATAGTACCAACTTTACAATCCTTACATCTTTTTCCTCCAATCCTTCAACAATTGGAAAGCCGGCGTATTCACCAGACGGAAACAAGATTGCATTTTATCTTAATGATGGATCTGGCATAAATATATGGGTTATGAATTCTAATGGCTCAAATCTAACTCAGGTGACATTTAACAATGAATCGTTCATAGGAGAAAGACCTGAATTCTCTTCAACATCTGATGTATTATATTATCGTCGAACAACCGGGGCAGGTGCTGCTTCAATCTGGAGGGTTGACATTAATGGTCAAAATGACAGCTTATACAATGACTTCTCTGGTAACGAATATATGATAGAGTTCATTGGAAACAGTTATCTGATGTTTTTTGTCCATGGCGGAGGTATCTATCGAACAAATAGCCTCATTGATTTGGCTTCAACTTTATTGATTAGCGGAGCTCAATATCCTGCTGTCAATCATGATTTAACAAAACTTGCATACGCTGGTTCCGGGTTTAATTCAATATGGATTTCTAATCTTGATGGAACATCACCTCTACTTTTAAAGGATGAAGGTGTATTTAGTGGCTCAGTATCGTTTACAAAAGACGGCCAATATGTTGTATATAGTAGGAATGGCGCCACTATCAAAATTGTAAAGATTGATGGCAGTGCGGAAAAAATAATTACTGATGGCTGGGACCCTATGGCAAAACCAAATTAATCACTTGATTCTGGTCTTTTGAGGGCAGATACCGGAAATCATACAAAAAAATAAGATTGTTCTCGTATTTCACCAAATGCATTTTATCGATTAACAAAAAAAGCAATTCCGCATATTCGGAGTTGCTTTTTTTATTCTGCCAGAATTTCCCTTAACGAAGTAAGAAAATTTACAGTTTCTTTACTACCTTTTACTCAGACTCAATAAATGATTTTCAATCTCGGCCATATCCAATTCTTTCAACTCACTCCGGTGCATCCACTTAAAGATCTCAATCTCTAACGCAATCCCGTCCAAATCCGGTTGCTGCTTCTTAACGACCAACTTGGCAAAATATTTACCTGACGCATACAAACGCCCTGTCTTATGCAGCCTTTCTTCGGGGCTCATCGCCGAGATAAGCTCAAGCATCTGTTTTTCAATTTCGGGATGTGTGTCGTTCATAATAATTGTCTAACTATACATCTGTCAGCCCAAAATACCGAGCGTGTCATTCTTGTAAGAATCTTTTTTGAATCATAGATTGCGCGTTGCAAAAAAAAGGATTCTTACAAGAATGACAACGGCTTTTTTTGATTTCCTTTTTTTCTTGATTTCCATTAATCCCTAATTAGTCAAAAAACATCTGGAGAGAAGTAACCATTACTCGTTCGATTCCGGTTTGGTGTCTTTTAATTATTTTCAGCTCTCTCACATCTCCCTGATCTCAATTCCAATACTTCTCTTTTTTAACTCCTCGATGAATTTTTCCGCCGGCACACAGAGTTCCTGCGGGATAGCGCCTTTTTCAGTAATTTCTCCAGCCGACATCATTTGAGCGATCACCGAAATCGGATAGGACGTCAGCCGCATCATAGCGGTTATGTTATTTGCCGCATCGCCGTAATCGATAATTTGATACTGTATACGACGCGGTGTGCCATTCTTCTTTCCTTCGACAACCACGCGCACTAAAACGCAATCTTTACCATCCATGGTGAGTTTGTCCGTGATTAAACTCGACAGTAATTCGCGTGGAGTGATTTTCTGGTCGCCAAGTTTATACGGTTTACTGTCCATCAATCCGAGATCGAAAAGCGTCTTGAACTGCGCGCAATGGCCGGGATAACGGATCGTTTTATAATCGAGGTTCTTAACTTTTCCTTTGTAAGTCTGGGGTAATGTGGATGTTCCGCCGGATGTGTTGAATGCTTCCAATTTGCCGAACGGCGCGGGAAATTCAAGTTCCTCCACATCGATCAACGGTTCTTCTTCAATGATTTTACCATCGCGGATCTTGACGCACGATTCAACGTACTCATTGATCAGACCGTGTACCGAAAAAACAAGTTTATAATTCATCGGCGGTTTCGGATCCACCGGCAGTCCGCCTACCCGAATCTTCACATTATCTGTCTCATCCATCTTCGCCATCCCGTGCGCGACCAGCACAGAAACCATACCCGGCGCTAATCCGCAGTCAGGAACGATGGTGACAAGTTTTTTCTTTGCTTTTTCGTGCAGTTCCAGTTCCTGATTCACGATCGTATTATTTCCGCCGAGATCGCAGAAATTGCATCCGTTGACGATCGCAAGTTTAGCCAATTTAAAATTGTATTTGTACGTCACTGCACTGACAACCGTATCGCAGCCCTGCATCAGTTTGGTAACTTCTTTATCATCGTCGATGTCCAGTTTCTTGTATTTGATCCGCAATTCGTTAGGATCGTTGATCAACGCTTCCGTTTCTTTAAGCTGTTTCGGATCATGGTCTGCGACCACGAGCCCTTCTAGTTTTGGGTTACGCATCATGTCAAATACGACCGCGCGTCCCATGAGCCCTGCGCCGAGAACTAAAATTTTCATATCTTTCTCTCCAAATTTATTTTCTGATCAGTTTGCATCCAAAAAATCCACTGAGTTTATGTTCAAATGGTTTTATATAAAAAAATCCATTACTATCGATAAAGGGAATAAATTTTCCATGATGATCGGCGCTCATTCTGAATCGGGTATCCGTTGCCAGAAAATGACGAATGATATTTTCGTTTTCATCCGGATTCAAAGTGCACGTTCCGTAGATCAATTCCCCGCCGTCTTTCACAAATCGGGCATAATAATTTAATAAAGTTATTTGTTCCGCGGCTAATGTAGAAAAACTTTCCGGGTCAAACCGCCACTTAATATCGGGGTTTCGTCCAAGAACACCCAGGCCACTGCAGGGCGCATCAATGACGACTTTGTCCACTTTGCCTGTCCAGTGTTCTGCCGTTTCCGCAGCATGTAAATCCACAATCTCGATATTGGTGCTCCCCGACCTTGTAGATCTTTTTCTTAGTTTTTCAAGAGAGCGAGGATTGGTATCCGTCGCAAGTATTTTTCCTTTGTTATTCATGGCCGCGGAAAAATATAACGACTTCCCGCCCGCACCTGCGCAGGCATCGATCACGGTATGATTAGGTTGCGGGTTGCACCATGCGGCGAATAGCAGACTCGATTCGTCCTGAATTTCAAATGCGCCGTCCTTAAAACTCTGCGTAGAAAATATTTCGCCCTGGCCTAACACATTAAAACCGTTTTCTGCATGCCGGCACTCACTCACTTGAAATCCGTCGCGCTCAAGGTTTGCCATAACATCTTTTTTGGTCGCCTTGATCGAATTGAATCGCAAAGTCAATGCCGGTTCGGTGTTGTTAAATTCGCATAATTTCGTAACGGCTTCTTCGCCATAAATGGCAATCCATTTCTCAACCAGCCAAACCGGGTGGGAATATGTTATCGACAACGCATTCACAAGATTTTTTTTAGGATTGGGATACGGAATATCCTTTTTGGCTTTATTAAGAAATTTAATAAAATCACGGATCGTCTCTTTATGTCTACCGAACTCTTTCGGAATGGCAAAGTCCGACAGCGAGATCGATTTCTCAGCAGACTTATTCATCCACACGACGTTAAAGGTTGCCAGCCGATACGAACTCTTGAGTGTCGTATCCAGCGATTCCGCATCCCGCTTCAGTGATTTGGAAATAATATAATCGATCTTTAGTTTCCACCGGATAATATTCAAAACCGTTTTGGACAAATTCCCTTTTTCGCGCGCCTCAAGCAGCTTAATATTTTTGTGAATAGCCTGCTGAATAAGGTGATCAAGACGATCGTGTGTCTCCTCGAATGTGTTGAGAATTTCCAGGGCAATACGCTGGACGGTTCCTTCCGCCAACTGCGTTTCCTCGTCTTTGGAATGCGCGCCTTTAAAAGTTTTGGGTGTGTAAAAACTAACCCTGCCGCGTCTTATGGGGCGTGTAGATTTAGCTGATCCTTCAGTTTTCCTTTCCCGAAACGGCGGCCTGACTTCATCGGATCTTGGCGAAGTCGACGATTTGGCTCTCCATTTATTATTTCCGGATTTACTGCGATTGGAAGATTTGGAATCAGAGGTCTTTGAGGTTTTTGGACTTCGGACCGGCCACTCCGATTTGTTCGTTTTCTTATAAACGGATGACTTAGAGTCAGAGGATTTTGAACTCTTTGAAAAGTTTTTTTTGGACTTCATCGATTGGTTTTAACACTCCGTCGCGTATCTGAGTTCATCTCTTGCGTCGATCAATTCATTTACTGCGTGTTGATTATTAAGTTTCCTGGCTATGAGAATTCCAGTTTCGTAAGCGGCAAACGCCTCTCGAACTTTCCCCAACGCCTCATACGTTTTTGCAAGGTGATAATAGGCTGCATGATACAGAGGATCGCGCCTGATCAGTTCGTTAAACGTCTCGACGGCTTTGGCATGGTCGCCGGTGCTTGCGTATTCCATCGCAAGACCGTATCGGGAAAAAGAATCGTTCTCATCTTTTTGAACAAGATGAAGCAATGCTTCAAGTCGTGTACTCATGGCAATTTTCACTTTCGGCCATTGAATTATTTTGTGGAGAAATATTTTTTTCAACGGCCATGTTCTTGACTGAATTTTCTATACTACTTTTCTTTCCGTCTTTGCTAATACAGCGTTCAATTCTTTCGACTTCTCTTCATATCCTTTTTTCCCGAGCAGCGCAAACATGTTGGTCTTATAAGCCTCTACGCCGGGCTGGTCAAACGGATTGACGCGCAACAAATAGCCGCTCATCGCGCAAGCCTTTTCAAAGAAATAGATCATTTGTCCGAGATAATACGCATTCAGTTCCGGCAGAGTGACCGTCATATTAGGAACGTTACCGTCATGATGCGCGAGGGTGACACCTTCATACGCCTTGCGGTTAACATGATCGAAAGATTTACCGGCCAGGAAATTAAATCCGTCCATATCCTCTTCTAATGAAGGCACCAGCGCATTCCCGCGCGACTTCTCAACCCACAAAAACGTTTCGTAAATATTTCTAGTTCCTTGCTGGACCCACTGTCCCATGGAATGCAGATCAGTCGAATAATCCACCGAAGCCGGATAGATGCTCTTATTGTCTTTGCCTTCGCTTTCACCGAAGAGTTGTTTCCACCACTCGGAAACATAATGAAGAGACGGATCGAAATTGGTGAGTATCTCTATGGCTTTGCCGTTAGTGTACATCAGATTTCGTATCGTCGCGTACATGTACGCCGGGTTCGATTTGAGATCGGGATTCTTCAGTAATTTTTCCATATCGCGCGCGCCCTGCAGAAGTTCGCCGATATGAATTCCCGCTGCGGCAATCGGCAGAAGTCCGACCGGCGTCAGTACGGAATATCTACCCCCGACATCATCCGGAATCACAAATTGCGTATAACCTTCTTTGTCTGCCATCGTTTTAAGAGAACCCTTCGCTTTGTCGGTCGTAGCGATGATGCGCTGGCGAACCTGTTCATTCGACATATTCTGGCTCATCAGGTCGCGCAGATAACGCAACCCCAGCGCGGGTTCCGTCGTCGTGCCGGATTTGGATATCACGTTGACTGACACGCGTTTATTCATCAATACTTCTTTCAGGTCTTCATAATATTTCGCGCTCATATTCTGCCCGGCAAAATAGATCTGCGGCGTCTTGTGCGGCAGATTATTATGGAATGAATGCGACAGCGCATCGATCACCGACTTCGCGCCGAGGTACGAACCGCCGATGCCGATGACGACAAGAATATCCGAATTCTTCCGGATATCATCCGCAACTTTATTGATCTTGTCCATTTCCGACATAGTTACACGGCTCGGCAGATCAAGCCATCCCAAAAAATCATTCCCGATCCCCGTGCGGTCCTCGATGACCTTATGAACTTCATTCACTTTGGCCTGCATTTTCAGAATGTCTTTTTCTTTGACGAAATCCAAAATGTAAGTGTAATCCAATTGAATATTCTTCACGGTTTACTCCTTGAATGGGATAATTATTGTTGATTGGTGAATTGTCCAAATATACGCCGACGGAATTTCAAAAACAATTGTTTTGAAAAGGAGTGCACCGCGCCCTGACTCTGGGATGAGATTCTCAACGCGACGGAGTTATTCCCAGTTTACCGGCCAAAAAACTTTCTGCCCAGTCAAGTATAGCATGCGCAGATTGCTTTCACTGGATTTCATAATAATTTTTAGTGTCTTGAATTTTCTTCTGAAACTTTTGCGCTCAATTCCGGCAGACTCATATTACCCAGAGCCATCTTTCTTAATTGTCCCATGATCCACCTGCCGGCGGCGTCGTGAACTTTTGAATTATTTATCTGTGTAAATTTGGTTGCCATGAACGGAATCAATTCGGTGATCTCTTCTTTGGGAACCGGCTTATAGCGTATAGTGGAAAGAACAGAATCAAAGTCTAATTTCGGATGCTGATAATATTCGACCAACATTTTTCCGGCAATGTTTAGTTCCATATCCCGCTCTTTGAGAAATTTGAACAGGTCAAATATTTTTTCGTAGCTGAAATCCTTAGTAGCCGCATAGTGATTTTCGATGAACTTCATTGTATGCCCGATGAACGCACCCGAAAACCGATGGTTGATCCCGATCTCGTCATAAATTTTTTCGATCAGAGGCACGAGATTTTTTTTTAGAATATAAGTAAACGTATCCTCCGGCACATTCCATGATCGTAACTGCTGAATACGGTCAAACACATCGACAGGAATATGTTTTCTGATATCTTCAATGCTTTCGTTTTTCAATGGTATCGGAGCAGAATCGGTGTCGGGATACATGCGGTCAGCGCCAGGCAATACCCGTTCAAAAATACTGGTCCCGTCCGCCAGACCTTTCCGTGTCTCATTGGGAACCCCCTTGAATGCCATTCGACAACGCTCTTCCACCGTTTCAATTGCCGTAGGCATATCTTCTTTTGGGCCCCACAATACGATCCATGCGTCGTCATTTGCGCAGGAAAGAATTTTAGAGATCTTTTCGGAGTCCTGGTCGGTAATTCGCTTTCGAAAATTCTCCGAATGGATCATATTGGGTTTTTCTATACAGGCAATGACTTTCAGCCTGGTGGAAATCTCATCTGCAAAAACTTGTTTTGGCTGTGTGAAATGGGATAGAATGCCTTTGAACCAGGGCAACCGGAGGGCCGTGATTTCCAGCTTATTAGTTTTTGCATGCTGAAGCGGCACATAACTAAAATCAAATTCGTCAGGATTGAGTTTCACCGAATTTATTTTCCATTGATTAACACCACTGATTTTTGCATTCAACAGGTTCTTAACATGCAGCAATGCAAATTGCCTGAATGATTCGTTATGTGTCAGTTCCGGCATCCAATTCGTATGAGCAACGCCCTTTATTTCCACGCGTGTCCCGTCTTTGCAGCTCACATTGACGTCCGCTCTGGTGGAACCAATTCCGGTTCGCACTTTTCCGGTGCTTCTATTCAGAAAACGAATGTAGTCCGCGCCTTCTTTTACTTCATCTGGATTTTTAAAATCCGCGTGGGTTACTGTTTCGATCAAAGGCATCCCGAGGCGGTCGGTTTTGTAAACTCGAACATGGCCGATGTCGGAAATTTCACGGCATGAATCCTCTTCAATACTCAATTGGATAAGATTCACAACCTTATTTTTCAATTGGATCTTTCCGCCGACACCGATGATCGCCGTGCGTTGAAATCCGGTCGGAATACTTCCGTCAAGATATTGTTTGCGGGTGATGTGCACTTCGCCGACAATATTCATTTTATTTAGAATAGATATTTCCAATGCAATGTCCAGCGCTTTTAAGTCAATTGAAAAGGGCGGCGTATCATCTACTTCATACGTACAGGCGGTTTCATTCTTTATGCGGTAAATAATATTTTTTCGCGTTTTGAATTCCATCAGCGCCGTACCGTCATACTCCCCAAGTTCGCTCAGCGTCGGGCGCATGTGCCTGACTATCTCTGCATCATAATCATCATGGGGATTAAATTTTCCGGCGGGGCAGCGGCAAAAGAGTTTGCGTTCGGTCAATAATTGCTGATGAACTTCCAAGCCCGACATGAATCCGATTCGGCTGTAGTCTGCTTGTGTGGCGTCCTTCCTGCTGACGTAGCCGATGGCTTCTTTCGTTTTCTCGTAATTCTGTTCCGGGTCAAAAGGCTGGCTCATTTATTTTTTACGTCATTTGGATCATCGTTTTAGTAACGAGAGATAAAATAGTATGCCCAGCCTTTACACGGCGGAAAAGGGGACGGTTCGCTACGCTCCATCAGCGTGTTTATCGCCGATTCGTATCGGGTGCGGCGGCAAATTGAGCACCTCTTCTGAAAAAAACCCTACGATGTAATCGATCATGCCCTTCACCGAAGTATGCCCGATCGGCTCGTTATTATTATTCACAATAGCAATGTGGCGCACTTCGTGTTCACGAAATATTTTGACTGCCTCCCGCACCGGATCGGTGAGTTTCAGACAGACGGGATCTTTACGCATGTAATCGTCCACAACATCTTTCTCATAATCAGGACATTGATCGGCGATCCTGTAAAGCAGATGACGCTCGGTTAGTATGCCAATGAGCTTCCTATCCTGCACGACCGTCACGCAGCCGACGTTATGCTCCGCCATGAGTTTAACCGCGTTTTTCAGGAGGCTGCCGGAATGTACGATCAAGGGCGCCGGGGGTTCCAGAACGCCGATCGGCTGGTCAAAATCCTCGATGTTAATTTCGTGTTTATCGAGTTCGCGTTGAAGTTCGTCCATATGAACCAACTCATCGTCCAATTCGTGTTGATTTGCCATAATCGCCCTCCTTAAAAATTCAATCTGTCAATGATGTGATCGAGAATATGTTCGATCGTCAGAATACCATTGGGTTTATTATCCTTTCCCAGAACGGAAAGACTGCGATGACCGCCAACGGACATCTCATTCAGCGCATACGCTGCAGAATCGTCATCATAAAGATAATTCGGATCGTCATCCATCAGTTCGGCAACTTTAATATTCCGGAGATCAACGTTGCGGGATAAACTGCGCAGCACATCGCGTTCCGTCAGAATACCAGCCCATTTTTCACCGTCTTTGATCAAAACGCATCCCATCTGATGCTCTTTCATGCTTTTGACTGCATCCTTGACTGAAGCGTCTGCGCTTAGATAAAATGGTTTTTTCGGATCCAATGACCCCACTTTTGATTTTATCAGACTTGCGTTCATGGCATCCCCTTTCGTGTTTGTTCGGTGCCGGTTAGTAAATCAGTTTACATTTTTTTTATAAAATTGTGTATAAAAATGAAAAATCAAATTTCAAATGTCAAACAGTGCGATTCAGATATTAGAAACATCGAAAATATAGATATTTAAAACCTGTAGTTTCATTTTTCTGTTTCGAAATATTTTGAATTAAGCATCATTTTTATGCGCCAAACCGCATGAATTCAAATCCCTCCGTGTGATCTTCTAAAATTTGTTTCTTCTCGGCATCAGAAACAAAAAACAGTCCCGTTGCCAATGCGTCCGCGTCACGGCAATTATTGCCAATGACCGTCAGGCTTTCAAATGTCGAATTGCCAGGCATCGCCAGTTTCGGATCGATCAGGTGATGATAAACATGTCCTTTGGAGAGAAAATACTGTTCGTATGTCCCGGACGTGGCAACGGCCTGGTTTCGCAGGGTTAGTACTTCTATGATATCATGTGGCGCTTCCGGATTTTTTACTCCGACGCGCCAGCCATCACTTTCCGATTTTCCTCCCAGCGCAACAATATCTCCGCCCAGATTCACTAGCGCCTGATCGATGCCCTCTTCTTTTAATATATCCATGGCACGGTCGGCGGCATATCCTTTGCCGATACCTCCAAGATCGATTTTAACGTCTTCGGTGAGTAGTCGAATCGTTGAAAATTTTTCATTTTGAGTCAAAGATATCTTTTTGCTGAAATGCCTGCCGGCAAGTCTTATCCACTGCTCCTCCTGCGGCGGTTCCGACCGGTGCTTGACATCCCAAAGTGCGCTGACCTTGCCAAGCCCCGGTTCAAAACATCCGCGTGTGGCGTGAGACCACTGTAGCGCGCGCGCGATGAGTTCTGCAGTTTCACGAGAAAGATTAATATCCTGAGATGCGCCAAACCGGTTGATGCGGCCGATCTCGCTATCGTCCGAAAAATAGGTCAACTGCTTTTCAATTCGATTTAATTCTTCAAAAGCCATTTCAATAGCACGCAATGCCAGAAATTCGTCGTCATGCACGACCTGTATTTCACCGATGGTGCCCATCAGACTTTTGGACATGCTGTAGACTCTGCGGTTACGAAATAGTACCGGCCCCAGTCCCGCGCCGGCAACAAGGAACAAGGCGCCGGCCCCGGTTTTTAAAAACCTTCTTCTATCCCACTTTGCGCTGTCATTGGTTTTCATATTATCCCTTTCGCATCATTTTATTATCCTCGCATACATCGCCGCCGCAGCTGCAGCTACTTCCGAATTCAGAACACGACGTCGGACGATGGTCAAAGAGATTTTTTGTTTTCATTTTTCTCGCTACCATTTGTACGACGATCCATCCCGCGCATAAAAGCGACGCGGTCAAAATTCCGATTATGTATTGTGTTATTTCCATAGGATAAAATTTTTAAGAGCATTATTTCGAACTAAATAACCCGGCAAAACCCATGAAAGCCATCGACAATATTCCCGCGACGATCAAACTCAGAGCCGTTCCATGCACCACCCGAGGAATATCAAGAATGCGCGCTTCTTCACGAATTCCAGCCATGATCACGAGTGCCAGCGTCATGCCCCCGCCGCCGCCCAATGCGTAAAATAAACTCTGAACCAGTCCGTATTCTTTCGTTGTCTGAAACAGGGCAAGGCCAAGTATAGCGCAGTTGGTCGTAATGAGCGGCAGAAAAATTCCCAACGCCTTAAATAGGTCCGGGCTGAATTTCTTGATGACCATTTCCACGAATTGCACCGTACTGGCGATCACAATAATAAAACTGATCAACCTTAGATAAGGCGCATAAATAAGTACGAAGGTATTTAATGCCCATGCGCTGATCGCAGTAATGAGCATGACGAAGATATTTGCAAGGCCCATCCGAAGCGCGGTATCGACACGATCCGAAACGCCGAGAAACGGGCAAATTCCAAGAAAACTGCTCAGCGTAAAATTATTGATCAGTAGCGCAGATATAAAAATCCATAACAGATCACCCATGCTGCACCTTTACTTTCTCTGCCTCCAATTTCGCGCGATCCAGGCGAACCGCTTTCAGCCAATTGAAGAATAGCAGCAAAAATCCTAACAATAAAAATCCGCCGGGCGGCAGAATCATAATCACCCAAGGTTCAAAATGATTTCCAAAAAGCGACACGTCAAAGAAAGAGCCGTTCCCAAGAATTTCACGGATACCGCCAAGCATCAAAAGAGCGATAATAAAACCAATACTCATACCCAACGCATCAAGAAAAGAAAGCCATGGCGGATTTTTTGATGCAAATGCCTCTTGCCTTCCTAATATGACGCAATTCACCACGATGAGCGCAATGAAAGCGCCGAGTTCCTTATGTATTTTTGGGAAAAATGCTTCAAGCGCAAGATCCACGGTAGATACAAAAGTTGCTATGATCACAATATACGTGGTGATGCGAACCTGCTTCGGAATCCATTTTCTCATAAGCGAGACCAATAAAGACGATCCGATCAGAACAAACGTCGTCGCTAACCCCATGGCGAGGCCGTTGATGGCGGAATTCGTCACCGCAAGCGTCGGGCACATACCGAGTACGCTAACAAAGATCGGATTTTCTTTCCATATTCCTTTGATGAGTTCCTGATAGGCGCGGCCGCTTTGTTCTATCGCATTCATGGTCTTTGGTTGTAGGTTAATTGGTTTTTCTGAACGTACGCATCAATGGCTGAACGCCACTCTTTAAGTGATTTTTGCAGGGCGCGAATCACCGCTTTGGATGAAATTGTCGCGCCCGTAATGGTCTCCACCTGATTAGGTTTTACTTTCGCGCCGGTTTTTACGGCTTCGAGATCAGGCTCAACTGCCAGTGCAGTAAAATTGGAAACAAAATGTTTGTCCTTAAAAATCCGATCTCCGAGTCCGGGTGTTTCCTTGCTGTCAAGAACTTCAAATCCCACAATGACTTTTCCGATACCTTCAAAACCGTAGAGAAGCCTGATCACGTCCACAAAACCCGGTTCGCTTGCCGGTATCGCAAAGCCTATGACAGTTCCGCTGTCATTGTAACCCAAAAATATCCGTGATACACTCTGGCCCGCCGCATTTTTATCCTGTTTAACCAATTCACCGTTTTTCAAAATCATCGCATCGTAGCTGCTGCAGCCCGGCAATACCCGATAGATCGCGGCCTGCAGTGCCTCCTCTTTATTCCTTTCGATCAGCGGCAACGTAAAAACGTACGCTGAAACGAGAATGAGACCTGAAAAAAATCCGGCAATTCCCAGCGTCATGATCAATCGTAGTGAACTCGGCTCCGCAGAAGAGACTATCGGAATTTCCGTATGTACCGGCTGATTATTCATTAATTTGTTCCGTAAACGCGGTATCTTGTTACGCGATTTATTAGAGGCGTAACCGAATTCATCAGTAAAATGGCATACATCACGCCTTCCGGCAGTCCTCCGAAAACACGGATCAGAACAACCAAAAACCCTATTCCCGCTCCGAAAATCCAAATGCCTTTGATTGTAAATGGCGAGGTCACCGGATCCGTGGCCATAAATATTGCGCCGAGCAATAACCCGCCAGAAAACACCATTTGCAACGGCGCCGGATATACGGTGGGATCAACTAAAAACAAAATTCCGGACATAACAATCGTTGACGCAAGTATGGAAACAGGAATATGCCAATTAAATATTTTTTTTGAAGCGAGATAGATCCCGGCAAGCAATATGATCATTCCTGACGTCTCGCCAAGCGATCCGCCGGTATTACCGATCATCAATTTAAACAGCTCCGTGGATTCATGTTGAAATTTCATCAAGGAAAGAGGCGTTGCGCTCGTCACGGCGTCAAGGCTCTCCCCCTGAAAAAAAGGCAATGCGAGATTCGTTCCTCTTGCGGCGAAAAGATTTCCGCCCGGGGCAGACCATGTCGTGATCGCCGTCGGGAATGCCGCTTGCAAAAAAGCGCGGCCGACCAGCGCCGGATTAAAAACATTTTGGCCGATGCCGCCCCATATAATTTTTCCAATGACAATGGCGGCAAAACCGCCCAAAAAAGCCATCCACAAAGGAAACCCCGGCGGCAGACAAAGCGCCAGCAAAAGGCCAGTGATCAATGTGCTCCCGTCCTTAATAGATTTTGTTCGCGGCTTTTCGTTGGTGAAGAACCATTCTGCGGCGAAGCATGAAGTCACGGTCGTTACGCATAACAATATGACGCTGAGTCCAAAAAAATAAAACGCCGTGCCGATCACGGGAACTAACGCAAAGACAACCTGGTACATAATCCACGGCGTCGTGTCCTGATCATGAAGAAACGGCGATGTCGAAAGGGATAATTTGGAACGCTCTTCCATTACTTTTTTGCTTTCCGCTCACGAATAATACTTTTAGCCACCCTGAAACTTTGGACCAGCGGGATGCCCGACGGACAAACAAAGGAACACGACGCGCATTCAAAACAATCCATAATGTGCAGTGGCTCCATATCTTCATACATGTCTTTTCGGGCGAGAAGCCCCATGACGGAAGGATTTAAATACATCGGACAAACTTCCACACACCGGCCGCATCGGATACATTTGTATGTTGTGAGGTCTTGAACTTCGTTGTCGGTGAGAACAAGCACGCCGGAGATGCCTTTGGTAACGGGAACATCCAGCGTTTTCTGAGCGACACCCATCATCGGCCCGCCCAAAAGAATTCGCACCGCTTCTTCCTTAACGCCTCCACACCATTCGATCAGATGCCGGATCGGCGTTCCGACCGGAACCATCAGGTTCGCCGGACGCCGTATCGCCGTTCCCGTAACAGTCACGACACGTTCTATCAGCGGCATAACTCCTGAAAAATATTGGTCAAGCGCGACCAATGTTCCCACATTCGAAACCAATGTATCAACGTCAATCGGCAGTTTCCCGGATGGAACTTCTTTGTTCAATACTGCTTTGATAAGCATTTTCTCAGCGCCTTGAGGATATTTTACCTTTAGCGGAATCACTTCGAAATCGGTATTCTGCTTCTTGATTTCGTCATTAAGAATTTTGATGGCGTCGGGCTTGTTGCTTTCAATACCAATGTACAATTTTTCTGCGGGAATAAACTTTCTCAGAATGGTCATCCCATGAACCAACTCCGCAGCAAACTCGACCATGATCCTGTGATCGGAAGTTAGAAAGGGTTCACATTCACATCCGTTAGCGATTATGTATCGGCAGCGCTTACCCTCGGGAATAGAAAATTTTACGTGCGCAGGAAAACCTGCTCCGCCCAATCCGACCAAGCCTGCGGTCTGCACGGCCTCGATGAACTCCTTCAAATCCATCTCCTGCCAAGGTTTCGGCCTTTTCATTTCAACCGTCTGCGCAGAAAACGGATCGGCTTTGATCTTTATGGCAGTGACTAATAAACCGTTAGGGTGTTCCGCTAATTCAACTGCCGTTACCGTTCCGGTCACAGGTGCGTGTTGTGCTACGGAAACGAAACTCGCCGCTTTTGCAATGATCTCGCCCCGCCTGACTCTTTGACCCTTCTGCACAAGCGGTATGGAAGGTGCGCCGGCATGTTGAGACAGAGGAATTATATAGTCTTCAACAAACGGAATTCGTTCGACGGGTAAATTCGCCGTTAGTTCCTTGAATTCTTCCGGGTGAACACCGTGACGAAAACTCAGACGTGATGTCGAACCGTTATCATTCATAATGTTTCTTAGCACTCTCCGTGTCTCTGTGGTAAATATAGAGCTCTATTTATTCCCATACCCGGACAACGCCATCAGTTTATCGCTCAATTTCTGCTTAATTTTTTCAAGTTGGACGTTTTCCAATTGCTGTAATTTTTCTTCATAATCCGCCTTTAATTGTTCCAGTGCCGCAGTGTGCTTTACCGACCATTCTTCGTCCATTCGATCTTTCAGTTTCTGCGGATACGGGGTCAACATGCCGGCCATTTCCCGTAAAGTGCTCCATGAGATATCTGCAGCTTCTACGGCTCTGACAATTTTTTGGGATACTTGATGTTTCTCGATATTATTTTGTTCGTTAACCGATACGATAAATGGAATTTTATCGGCACGCGCTTCGGGCTCCAGTACGACGTACTCGCTGACAGGCATGCCCCGGCGATTCTGATCATCCATTAATGTAAATTGATCTTTCAGTTCAGGCTGATGAAATGCCCAATCTGCAAAAGTTAAGACATATTTTGCCGGTTGACTTCCGGCTGATTCTTCCTGTTCATACTGGAGCGAAATATTATCTTCATACGGATCCGGATTTGCGCTCATATTGAGTGCCTGTGCAAAAGTGGATTTTTTAGCCGAAGGTACAAACCGAAGCAAAGGGAACGCGCGGGATTGAAGTGCGAGTTGGAAAGACTTTTCAGAATAATCAAAACCGGGCGTCAGTATATGAAAAAAACTGGGCGTCATATGCCGCATACCGTCCATCAGGCCATTGAACAAATGTTCTTTCTTCGCCATCGATGACTGAAGGAAGAACGTATTTCGTGCAGACAACACCGTAGTCGTAATGGCCATACGGCCGCGCCAATATTCAGCAGTACCGCATGCGGAATCAAACATTAATATTTTAATTGGAAAATCCGAAGACAACAGAGCGACAAGGGATGACGCGTTTATATCTGCTATCATTTTGTAATCGGCTATGACAAAAACCGGGGGGACGAACACTTTTTCATTTTCCGTCAACTCTCCCCAAGCCAGGGCGGCTATTCTTTCGTCGTGGACAATGGGATCGTATTCATTCTGCATTTCCTGATCGGCGCGACGCAGAAGTTTGACATTATCCATCATCTGCCGGATATGCCCGTGGCATAATCCATGTATAAAATTCATAGAATCAGGCTGATCATAAATCACTACCGGAGAAGTAAACGCGTTATAAGGAAATTGTTTAGCCCATGCCATAGAGCCTGTCCCGGACAGAACGGCTCCGAAGCGCGCGCGTCCAACGCCGGTAGGACCTTTGGATAATGCCCACCCGAGCGTCTTAAGATCATTGATCAGCGTCACGATTCTTTCCATCCAGGCGGTTTCAACGATACCGAATCGCTGCGATTCACTAAGCTTTTTTAGAATAACGTCGAGGGATACTCGCGCGTTTTCAGTGCCTTTGAAACTTGTGATTACGGCGTCAAAATTACTCGTCGGAAGCGCCTCGCGTAATTTATTCTGAATTTTTTCAGAAAGCGATTGTATGCGTTGTTCGATCTCCTTGATCACTGTATTCATCCTCGATTGCGTCAGAGATTCCGTTACGGCAGTGACGAGATGGGTCATCGTCTTCTCAGACGAACTTTTTCCATAGTTGAAACCGCCGGCCATCGACATGTAATAATTTCTGCTTAGCAGTATGGCTGCGAAAGGATCGTACGCTTTGTCCTGAACCATTTTCTGGATGACATCTGCAGGTGTATCGGGCAGTTGCTCCCATAAGCGGAAATGCTTTTGCAGTTGCGCGGAACGCTCGCTATCCTGCGCGCGCAGGACTAAAGCTTCTTCCGGGCAAACATCCGCGCAGATTCCGCATCCGGTACATGACTGAGGATTTATCGCAACCGAGAAAAGATAACCGCTTCCCTTCTGCTGCCTTTCACAATCGGAGAAAAACGTTTTTGTGACTGCAACAGGAAAGAAATTCAGCAACGGCGTCATTGCGTTAAATTGTTCCTTCAACGTGTGCAGACGCTCTCCTTCCATTTTCATCTGCCCGGCTAATTTGATTAGAATATCCGGCAATATCCCGCCGAACGTCGTCCTATTTTCCTTCGGTGAGGACAACGCCTGATTTATCATTTTGGCAAAATTCTTTATAACGGGAGGCGCCCACGACGACATCGCCGTTCCACTGACCTGAACCTGGTCCACAGCAGATTTAATAAAGGATTCCGCCGAGATCACGATCGGAGGAATTGCCGATTCCGGGCAATAGACGGAACATTGACCGCAGCCCGTGCACTTGGATGGTATAAATTCAGGAACTATCTCTCGTGTAATTTCATTCCGAATAAAAGTGGCCGTTGAGGATGGAACAACAGGAATACTTTGAAATGGATCGGCTACTATTTCCTGTGTTGCGTCTGTTTCATAGAAAACACCCGTGCGATCGTAAAATTGTGAAACGCGAGAATACGGTGGCCCGTGATCTTCATATTGCCTTAAAGAAAGCGGCAATTCCGATGGCTCCGTTTTTTTCGTGTTGGATACGGACGAATCCTTCGTTTTCGTCAAATCCGGTGTGAGCGACAAGCTCAGCGCTTCGGGATAATCACGATTTATATTCTGTAATAATATCTGCTGTTTTGGATACTGCGATGATGTTCGCGTAAAGTCAATGTCAACAAAAAAACGGCGTTGCCCTCCGCCGATCATATTTTCAAAAACGCGAATCATATCGGCATAGTTTAGCGATGCTTCGCCGGTTCCATACTGGCCGGAATATAAGACCGGCTTTTCACGATCGCTCATGGCCGGAAAATCAGGGAATACCGGATTTTTCTTCTTTCCACTATTTTGTGAGGCTTTATCCAAGGCTGAAACAATGTCACGGTAAATCGGAGGTTCGGAATCTAAAGGCTGTATCACTCGTTCCAATATCGCAACGCCTTTTTTGCCCGTTAGCATTTCGCATACTACTTTGACGGGGAAGGGACGAACCATACGCAGATGCATAGCGCCTGCCTTAATCTTTTTTGAACGAAGGTGATCTACAACCGAAGCAATTCGCTGATAAGCAGAACCTTGAATGATGATTACATAATCGGCATCGTCGGTTTTGTAGGATGCAATGGGTGAATAGTCGCGGCCGGTTAACTTGGCAAATTCATTAAACAGTTGATCTGCTATAGGCGCCGCATGAGAACCAAAGTAGGCTTGCTGCGCCGCCAATTCAAATGCCTGCGCTTGTCCCGTTTTATCCATTCCCTGGATCGTTGGAAAATCAAAGTGAAACCAGTTCGGAATCCGTCGCCGCGACTTCCCAAATATCATTTTCTGCGCCGGTGTCGGAGACTCGATAAAGTCGTCACCTTGGCCGAGGAATTCTTTCAATATATTTTGATCCGGCAGTGTTACCTGTTCCACTGATGACTTAGCATTATCCATGGCAACCATAACCGGGCAGAGTGACAGTTCAGCCAGTTTGTGTCCCAGAATAGTCAGGTCAACTGCTTCTTGAACATTGGGTGCGAAAAACTGAATACAGCCAGAGCCGGTTACGGCATGGAAATGGCGATGGTCGGTATTTTGAGAATGGCCACCCGGGTTACTATTTTCCGTATAATGTTGAATTACATAGGCAAGATGCCGATGTACGGATTCCGATATCGATTCCTCTTCTCTCAGAATATTCCTGCCCTGCATGACCGTATTGGCGCGCATACCGGAAGCAGACAATCCCATTGCAAATGCAGCCCCTTGCGTATGTTGCTGCAATATCAGAGGTCGGCCGAAAATATTTCGAACAATCCCCGTTGGTATTTCCGTAACGCCTTCACAAATAGCCGATTCCACTATGTCTATGGCTGACGTGCCTGTCAACGTTGTTGTTTTTCCAAGATACGATGTATGGCTGTGCTGATTCATTATAATTCCTCAGGTAAAACTTCTACTCTGCCGACGGGCAGGTTCGCGCTGGATTTTTTCTTAAACTGCATTCCTTCAATCCACACGATCGCATTAGTCGGACACCGGCGTGTCGCTTGCGGGGAGGCCAATTCATTTTTGCTGTAATCGATCACCGGAAGATTATTTTTCATTTCGATCAGGCCGGGTTCTGCATCGGCAACGCACCGCGTGCATGCATTGCAAGCGACGGAGCATCGCTCAAGCGCGGCGTCGCCTTCCAGAAGTGACCGGCATTGGACGATGAGATTATAACTGATCGGCATGATCGTAAAAAGTTGTTTGGGACAAACGTCCACGCAGTCATTGCATGCCGTGCACAAATTAATATCCACCACCGGCAATCCGTCGTCATTCATGGTGATCGCGTTAAACTCGCAGACCCGCGCGCAGTCGGCAAGTCCAAGGCAGCCCCAGACGCAGTCTTTATTTCCGCCGGTTATCATCGACACGCCGCGGCAGGTTCGCTGCCCCGCGTAGTCTGCCTGATTGTGGCTTTCTTGTTTTCCACCCGCGCATAGTAAACGCGCCACGCGTTTTTCTTCAAAACCTGCATTCACACCGAGAAAGCCTGCGATAGTTTCAACTCCGGCCGGCGAACTGACCGAACATTTACCGGGCTTATTTTCACCGATGATAACGCTTTCTGCAAACGCACGACAACCGGGTTTTCCGCAGGCGCCGCAATTCGATCCCGGCAGCATGGATTCAACCTGGTCGATTCTTGGATCTTCATACACCCGGAGTTTTTTGTAGGCTACAGCGAGGAGCGCGGCAAAAAATAGCCCCAACCCCACCATGATGATAACTGCTGTTATGATTTGTGATATCACGATCGTCCTGACTTCCCGATCAGTTAAAAGCCGCCGCGCGTTTGATTAAATCGTCCAACCCTTCTTCATCCGCATTCAATGGGATGCCCGGGTGAATACATTTTGCAGGACACTTTTCAGCAGCCTTAACCAATTGGGCGTAGGTTCCGCTCTTTGCATCGGCGATATACGCCTGCTTGCTTCCGTTATATTTAAAAAGGTTCGGATTTACGTTAATGCACTCATTACAACTGGTGCATCGGATGGTATCCAGCCAAGGCTCCGTAGAAACCGGTTCTTCCTCTTCAACCGCTTCCGGCGCTTGCGGTTCAGCAGTCTTTTGTGTGACAGGCTCGGTAACCGCAACCGCAGCTGATATCTTTACGGCCGGCTTAACTTCCAGCGAATCAAGTTCTAAAAGGATCGCAGATAATTTTTCCATCGCTTCACGAGCGGTAGATTGTTTGACTTGTTCTATCTCAGTGTTATGCGCTTCATTCAACCCTGCGATCTCTTTGGTTTTTTCTTCGAGCAACATTTGACGCGCTTTTTCGACGGCACGATCAACATGGTAACTGTTGATCCCTCCGAATTCCTGTATGAAGTGCCAAAAATCCAGACGTTCCTGTCCGTACAACACCAGAAAATGCGTCGTGGCTACCTTATGCAGCATGTTCTGCTGATCGACCATCCAAACAAATGGAATTTTCGAATAGGCCTCTGTTGGTTCCATTTTTAAGTAATCAGCAAACAAAACTAAATCATCTGACCAGTATTGCGGGGGAACATCAAAAAAGTGTTCCGCAAAAAAAACATCCTGTGAAGCAAAATCGGCGAATGAAAACGGCACGTTTATCACGGATTTTTGATCGCGTTTTGTTATAAAACTCAGTTCATATATCGGCCAATCCTGATCAGTCTGAGGATTTTTTTCAACATTGAATCGGCTTCCCCATTGAACCCCGCGGCGTTGATCGTAAGTAAATTCGGGGAATGCCCTGCTTTCCAATGCCGCTCCTGCCCAAACGTAAGTGTTTCGGCCGGATTCATCCCTGGGTGACAAAATATAAAATAATGCCGGAGAGAAGCCTGATATGCCCTTCATATAACCTTCGTACAAACCTTTCGGGTGAATCGTTGTCGATTGGAACACATAGGCGTTTCGATGCGATACGGCCAAAGCGCCCAATTCCTGTGGAAAAGAAAAATAGTCCTGGGCCATTGATTTTGCGGAGTGAATAATTTCCGCGTCCGATTTGATCACGATGGTCTTAATGGGTTTGTGCGATGCGAGCAATCTGGAAAATTCCGTCAGGTTATGCATTATCAATTCCTCCACCGGCGTGATGAGAAGTACCGGCGGGCACAGCGCCATTTCATCCTCGGTAAAAGCGCGCCAGTCAAAATTTGAAAAATACGCATCGTGAATGTCCGGTATATATTTTCCTTCAACTTCAAGCCGCGCAATACGAAACGCGCTTAACCATTCCGACATCGACTTCATGTGCATCTCAAAAGCATTTTGCGCTTCAGAGCTGATGATGCGTTTGTCCGCAATGAGAATACTAGAATGCGCCAACAGGTCCGACCAGTTTCCTGCGATCGATCCGCTGAGGTTTTCTGCGATAACGGCTACGGAATCATACTTGAAATAGGAATCTATATTGCGAAGTATCGTAACTATTTTCTCAATTCGCGTTAATCTTTGCGGCATCATCATCTCCGACGACGATTCCGGAATAACATTAGAAAATTTATCAAAATTGATAAAGGATGCGCCGTAGCCATACGAACCTTTAAGCGTTTCCGGGGCATTCGCGGCAGGTGTTTTTTGATTTTCTATGCGGAGCAGTTCATCTAATTTGTTTCGCAGAACGACTGTATCTTCTTTTACTTTTTGATATGATCGATGAAATTGAACACGAATTGCGGCTGACAAAAGCCAATACGGAGATTCGTGCGAGAAATGTAAGAGCTGCCCCGATTGAGGCAATTGGCTTTTAAGTTTTTGGATATCCTCCGAAAAAGTTTTCCCATCCTGCCCTTTGATTTTTAATTGGGTTTCCAATTTTTGCAGCGCCGGCCACATCACATCGGTAAAAACAACGGACGCTGCCCTTGCATCAATGGATTCACGAACTATCAATTCCAGTCGGCCGATATTGTCTTTGAGAATTTTTGCATCCTGCGCTGACGGAGCAAAAGTTTTCAGGGCATTGTTCAGCAGTTCTGTTAACGATAGAACCGCAGCGTCATTTTCTGCCAAGCCGGCTTCATCCGGAACCCACACCGGGTAGTCGTATCGGACATGCATCATATCACGATAGTCACTGAGCAGCGCAGGAAATAATTGACTCCCTTTGATCCCGCCGCCCTGTGCGCTTCTGTAAAATGATCTGAGGTTCCTCCAAAATGTTGTGAGCGTCTTCTCGTCCGATTCGTCCTTGATTTCAGGAAGGACCGGTATAGTTTTCAGGCCGGACGTAATTTTTTTTTCCGCGGATGATTTATCACGAGGATCTTCTCGCGATCGAATCGTTTTTTTCTTCAGCAGTTCATCCAATTCTGCAAATTTACTATCTACGCTGGTCATCGGACCCCTCTCTCGATAAGGCGCTTACACCGCAAATTTATCGAGCTCTAAGTTAATAGCTTTTTGTTTTTCCTCAGGCGTTATTCCCATATTGTGCGCGCCGTACAGATCATATCGTTCCTTCGTCTTGTCCTGATAAAGCAAACCGATCACCTGACGGTCAAGATTTTCAGCAAGTTCACGCGCCTCATGCAGATTCGAAGGATCATGATCCACGGTGTGTTTGTACATTTTGGCAACTGCGGGATCAATTTGAATTCCGTTCTTATGAGTCAGCAACGTAATCTCATCAGGGTTATTAATGACCGGTTGGAATAGTTCTTTTTGAAACACAGGACAGCGCTGCAGGATGCGAATAAATGAAAAGCCCGGATGCTCAAACCCCGCCTCGATTGTGGCATACAAATGAGCCGGATTCCAGTCAACCGTCTGTGCAACAAACGATGCATTGGCAACGCCAAGGGTCGTTTGAATCGGATTGATTGGCGGTAATATAGAACCGCGCGGATTCGTATTTGAAATGGTACCTTTGGACGAAGTTGGCGACGTCTGCCCTTTCGTTAAACCGTAGATCTCATTATCCAGAAGTAAAACGGTGATATTCATGTTGTAGCGAATGGCGTGAATCCAGTGCGCGGTTCCGATGGAACAGCAGTCGCCGTCACCGGTTGCAACGAACACGTGCAGATCGGGCCGGCGGAATTTAACGCCGCAGGCAACGGGCAGCGCTCGGCCGTGCAGGCCGTGGAATCCGTAGGTCTTCATATAATGAGGAAATCGGCTTGAACAACCGATACCGGAAACAAAAACGGTGTTTTCCGGCGCAAGTTGTTTTTCACTGCAGAGTCTCTGCACGGATGTAAGTATGCCGTGGTCGCCGCATCCAGGACACCAACGGGCAATCGCGCTCTCGTAATCGGCCAGCGTGTAATATTCCTCGGGAATATCGAGGATACAATCGGATTTTAATCCAAACACGGGAGTTCTCCTTATTTATAATTCTAGTAAGTGCTCATCAATTGAGAAACTTAATTCAATGAATAAAACTAAACAAAAGACATAAAATATATAAGGTGATTTTCTTTTTCATTTCTTGTTATATGTTTTTCATTTCTTCTGCCGCCAAAAACAGCTCCTTAAGGAAGACTGATAATTTAGATTCAAAATTGTCTTCAAGCCGGAACCAGTTCATCGCCATTGACAAGCGTTAATTCTTTTTCGAGCATCGCCACGATCGCGCCGGGGCGTAACGGCTGTCCGTGAACATTGGAAAAACAGTCCACTTCGATCAGCGTCTGCGCTCTCAGATAGAATGCCAATTGCGAAAGCCGGCGATTTTCACTTGTGATCATCGGATCGTTAGCATTGTCGGAGTAATTGATTTCTACCGTAATAATTTTCTTGAATCGCTTGAAAATATCTTTCAGGCCTGGTTCGAGCGGCGAGAGGAACCGGAGATGCACCGACGAAACGCGTCCGCCTTTTTCACGGATCATGTCGACGGCTTCTTCGATCGCGCCCAAGGTTGATCCCCAGCCAACAACGAGAATATCGCCTTCAGGTTCTCCGTGAACTTCAGGCGGTTTCAGAGACTGTAAAAACGATGCAAGTTTACGGCTTCGCCGGTCACAGCCTACTTGATTGATAGATGCTTCATAAGCCACGTGGCTCCATTGATCATGAGCCAAACCCGTCAGCGTATACATGCCGCCTTTTTGGCCTGGAATAGGCCTGCGGCTGAGTCCGGTTTCTTCATCCCAATCAAAAGCAGGCGTCCCTTCTTTCCAAGGGCTTTGATCAATCGGCGAAGCAAACCACTCGGTATCAATTTTTGGCCTGGGGAACGGCTGAACGCCTGTCGCAAGATTGGCGTCCGTCAAAAGTATAACAGGCATCCTAAAGGCTTCGGCCAATCGGCGCGCCAATATTACAAAATGGAAACATTCTTCGATAGTCGCAGCGGCTAAAACGATTTTGGGCGTGTCACCCGGCTGTCCGAAAATAGAATATAATAAATCGCCTTGTTCGACTTTGGTGGGCAAACCCGTTGACGGGCCGCCGCGCTGCACGTTTACAATAACGAGCGGCACTTCGGCCATTACAGCGAATCCGATGAATTCCGTTTTCAACGCCATGCCCGGGCCCGATGTAATGGTAATGGCCGTCTTGCCGGCGTAAGATGCGCCGATCGCAAATCCTATAGCAGCAATTTCGTCCTCCGCCTGATGAATCAATCCGCCGGCATTCTGAAAGCATTCCGCCAGGTGATGCGACGCCGACGTTGCCGGCGTGATAGGATACATAGCGCACAGTTCAATTCCGGCTGAAATAGTTCCGAGACTCACCGCTTCATTTCCATTCATTACAACAAATTCCTCTGTCGTATCCATTACAGGTATATCAAATTGAAAATTCAAATTTACCTTTGCCCATTCAAAACCGGCGCGTAAAAGCTTCAAGTTCACATCGACCACATCCTGTTTTTTCTTTCGGAAGACGTGCTTGATCTGCGCTTCCGCTTTTTCCATATCCCGCGAGTAAATGAAACAAAGCATTCCAAAGACCCACATATTTTTTCCTTTACGCGGATCGGCGATATGTTTCATTGACTCATGCTCAATTGGAATCTCGATGATTTCATAACCTCTGTCTTTGAGGTCCTTTAATGATTCCGCATATTCAGCCTGAATCGTTTTGACTTCATGGTTTGCCCATTTGTTGTCCAATAAAATGATCGTTCCTTTGCGAAAGGCTTGCTGATCTATACGCCCGTACAGAACCTGTTCATTCATTGCAACTACCAAATCCGCTTCGTCGCCCATGTTCGTTACCTTCTTTGACCCGATACGAATGCGAATCCCCGATGCCCCCGCTTTAGAGCGTGCCGGAGGTTGAATTTCAGCAGGAATGATCTCGACCGTCCAAACTCCGTTTCCCATTTTGGCCGAAATCAAGCCCATACTTTGACCGGTTTTTTGGGCTCCTTCACCGGAGTCGCTGACAATTTCAATGATATGTTGCTGGAGAGTCGTTTTCTTTATCAAGGTCTTTTGACCCCCGTTGGACTTGTTCTCTTTCATGGCTTCCTCTGTCTCTTATTGGAACGAATTTATTCACCTAAGTTCGTATATATACATGTAAATAATATATCGGTTCCGCCTTTAAAAACAATGACATTGGTCATGTTTGCCATAGAAAATTGAAATAGTTTTTCCTACAGAAAAATCGACAAACAGCACCCAAAAACCGCAGTCCCTAAATTAGGCGGCACGAATCAGCATGTCATTTTTAACAGCATTTTGTTATAAAAATCTGCCAATGTGTCACTAGTTTTTGGACAAATAGAGCTGGACAATATCTAATCGGTACTCAATTTGTTTATCAGGTCTCGCGCAATAAAGAAAGTCCGCTTAGACACATCCAAGCGGACTTGTTATGGTGTAGTGATTTGAACCGTAGCAGCGTTCTTCGAGGTTTACAGGATCAAGACAGTGAGGTAAAATTTTTTATTTATTTTCAAGACGCCTGATATACGCGTACAATGATACGGCAAGAATTGTAATGATGAGCGTCGCAATTCCGAGCCCCCACCGACGAAAGAAATACTCTTCGACAGCCCGTTGTGCTTCGGCCGAAACAAAAGACGTTACATTCAGCCCCTTCTTCACAACCTCATCAAATTTTTCCTTGTTAAATGAATGTATCATCGTGCGAGACTCCAGCCGCGCTTGGTGGGCGTCGCGTAGTTTGAATTTGGCCTCGCCGATCTCCATACCCCTTTGTTCAGCTTCTTCTACAATACCCAGTGCCCTTTTCTGATCGTTTGTCAGGCTGTCTATAAGCAGTCTCATTTCCATCGCAACTTTATAGCCTTTAACGCTCTTCTGTTCCGTATGACATTTACTGCACACGGCGGTAGAATCCACACCCAGCATGCTCACCGTTGCAGTCGTGATGCCGTGGTTTCCGTGGCAGGTTTCGCATTCCGGAAATTTGTTTTCATCAAAAGCTTTTTTATGCGGGCTGGCAGAAAAAAGATCCGCATTAAGCGCGTGGCAAGATCCACAGACCTTTGAAATCGATTCAACTCCGGGAGGAACCGCTCCATGATTACCGTGGCAGTCGTTGCAGGCGGGCGCCGACAGATCGTGCTTCTGCAACAGCGCTATTCCATGCACGCTTTTGGTAAATTTTTCATATTGATCCGTCGGAATCTTGTATTCTTTCATATAACCTGCATCCGCGTGACACTTCGCGCACGTTTCTGGAATAAGGGCGGCATTAACATGAGACTTCGCGCTCCCTGCAGGTTGAATATCATGCCCGCTGTGACAACTGGAACATACGGCAGTCTTTGCGTCACCCTGCGCATTGCGAATCCCGTGCACGCTCGTACGGTATTTATCCAACTGATCGACGGGAAGTGACGGATTATACAAACGCATATAGGCCGCGTTGGCGTGACATTGAGTGCAAGTCTGAATAACTCGAAGCGGATGAACCGGAGACTTTGGATTCTTGACAGACACAATACCGTGCGTGCTATGACAGGTTATACATTGGACAATATGCTGGCCGCCTTTGATTGCATTTTTTCCATGTACACTTGCTGCGAGCAAATTCATTTGGTGCGTCGGCAATTTTGAATTGTAACGGCTCATCCTCAGAGAATCCGCATGACAATTCGCGCACACTTTGGAAATCTCATCGCCGCGCGGAACCCCGATGAATCCATTACTTTTTTTCATTGCTTCATCCTGATCCTCTTTGGACGCGTCACCGCCATGACAGCCGGAACAGGAAATTCCGTTCAAATTATGAACATCGGACTTGTATAGAGATGCCGGTTTGTCTCCCATGCCCTCGTGGCAGATGAAACATTGGTCAGGATTTTTGGGTGACGCTGCAATCGCATAAGGAATCGACAGGAAAAAAAATGCGATTAAAATTTTTGTTCCGTATTTCATGTCAACCATCCTAAGATCGTTAGAAGAAGCATATAAATAACGACACCGATTCCGAAATAGTTGACAAGCAGATTCCTTTCACCTCGGGAACTTTTCTTATCCCAGAAAGGCACAAGAATCCACAATAAACCGCCAATCCCAAAGAGCAGAACGCCCAGCACTTCTCCATCAATAAAGAAAACGTGAGCGGGAATATATTTCAGCGTTTGAAACATAAACAAGAAATACCATTCGGGCTTAATACCCGCAGGGGCGGATGCGAAAGCGTCCGCTTTCTTGCCAAGTTCCCATGGGAAGAACACGGCCAGAATGGCTAGAATATTAAGAACAATGAGCCAGAACAAAAGATCGCGCAGCAGAAAATTAGGAAAGAAGGGCATCGTTTTTCGCACATGCGCAGGATTGTTTGCCAACTCAAGCGGCTCGCTCATCCCTTGCCGTTGGACGAGTAATAAGTGCACAGCTAATAGAACTGTAAAAATCCCGGGAAATACTGCGACGTGAAGGCCAAAAAATCTGGAAAGCGTTGCGCCGGTAACGTCTTCGCCCCCTCGCAAAAATACAAGGATCGGTTTGCCAATTACCGGAACTACTCCGGCAATGTCTGTCCCTACTTTCGTTGCAAAAAAAGCAAGTTCATTCCAAGGCAACAAGTAACCGCTGAATCCAAAACCGAATCCGAGCAATAGCATGAACATGCCGGTCAGCCATGTTATTTCACGGGGTTTCCGATAGGCTTTGGTGAAATAAACGCTGAACATATGGATAAACGCCGCCAGAATAAATAAATTAGCCGCCCAGCTGTGAATGGATCGAATCAACCAGCCAAACTGTACTTTGGCCATAATAAAGTGAATACTCTCAAACGCTAGATCTTCACTTCCTTTGTAATAAAGTAAAAGTAGAATGCCCGTAATAACCTGAATGATAAAAAGAAAAAGTGAAATTCCGCCAAAATAGTACCATACCGAATGGCTATTGATCGGGACGTATTTCTTTCCCATAAATTCCACTAGATCGTCAAGATGAACCCGATCATTTACCCAATCATATAATTTCTTAGATAGTGATCTCATGTGCTCTTTGAAATAAATATTTCATCTTCTTTAATGATTACTTTATACTCATCCAACGGTTTTGGAGGCGGGCCGGAAATATTGGATCCGTTTAGATCATACTTGCCGTTGTGGCAAGCGCACCAAATTGATCCAAAATCTTTGCGATATTGTACCGTACAGTCAAGATGAGTGCATGTGCCTGAAAATGCTTTCAACTCGCCATCAGCCTTTCGAATAAGAATAACCGGCTTATTGCCAAATTTTACAATCATGCCGCTGTCTTTCTCCATATCAGAAAGCTTCCCTGCTTTTACGCTGCTGACTTCAACCTCGCCTTGCTTCGGCGGTTTCAGAAATGAAAGAATAGGGTATGTGACCGAAACAACCCACGCTGCCGTTGCACTTCCGATAAGCCATTTGAGAAAATCACGTTTGCCCGGTTGCACAGGAACATCAGTGGATTTTTCCATATTCCCCTTCGATTTGATTTATTTTACTGAAAAGTCTTTTAGTAGATATGGATAAGTCGAACGGAAAAGAAGCGAATCTAACTTGAGAAGAGTAATGCAAAGTGACCCAAAAAACAATGACAAAAGTCATGTTTTGACATGACGAATCGTAATACAATCCATATCCGGAATGGGGCTATTTATTTTCAATCATTCTTGCTGTGGCACTCACTGCAATTTTTCTGTTTCCACTCATTCCCGACATCCACAGGATGAATATACTCTACTCCGCCCAGTGCAATTCGTTTATCGCCTTTTTCGAATTCCTGAGCCAATAACGTATGGCAGGTATTGCAGTCCCGTGATAATACTTTACCCTCTTCGTTCACATGTTTCCCATCATGACAACGGAAACAGCCTAACGAATACATATGACCAATATTGTCCGGATAATGTTCCCAACTCACTTTCATCTCCGGGAAAAAATTGCGGCTGTATATTTTCTGGACTTCCTTAATGGCCCTTTCAATCGGTTCCTTCTTGTTTTGCAGTACATCCGGGTTATGAGTACTGTAGAAGTCGGTTACGGCGATCCGTATACTATCAAACGCAGACTGCCTTGTGGCATAAGGATGCTGCAGCGCTTCTACGGTGATGTTTTTGATAAAAGGAAGCGTCGGATCAATCCAGCCAACGGACATTGCCTGATTTACCGATGCGGCCGGATGATGGTAAATATGTGTCGGCCTGTTGTGACAGTCAATGCAATCCATTCTCCGCTTTTCAATTTTATTCAAATCCTCTTCGTCGATTTTCACTTCGGTGCTGCGATAAACCGACTCTTTGCCATTGCCATGTCTAACTCTGACCCATGGAATTATCTGGCGCTCCCGGTCAATCGGCGCATAGGTGATCTCATTGGCAATATTCATGTGCCAATGAATACCGGACGTTGGCCCTTCGTCGGCATTGCCACCCCCGATTTTAACCAATAGATTCAGCGTCCATTTGGTGTTGTGTTCATCCGAAAGGTAATAAGTCAGCACCCGCTGTTTTTCGCTAAAAAAATGTTTTGGCCAGTGACATTGTTCGCAAGTCTGCTGCGCCGGACGCAAGTTTTCAATCGGCGTCTCGATCGGTCTGGCATATTTGTTGAATAAAACAGAATAGACCTGGTAAGACCCTGATATCTTTGCCTTGACAAACCACTCCGCTCCGGATCCGATATGGCACTGGGCACAGCCCACCTTGGCATGAGGGGAGAACTGGTAGGCCGTATATTCAGGGCTCATCACCGTATGGCACATTTCACCGCAAAATTGATCGGAATCTGTGAACTCATACGCCTTGTAACTGCCAAATGCAGACAAGCCCAGAAAAAGAATTGCTCCAAAAGAAAAAACAGCAAAGGCCGTGCGGTGCCTCGGGATATTAAAATCAATTTTCGGCAGATGGCCTTCCGAAGTTATACCCGCTTTTCTCCTGCGAATTTCCCGTAACATCCCCCATATCATTATAACAATACCGCCCGTCATGAACATGGGGAGAATGATGAGCGTGATAATACCCATGTATGGTTTCGACGTCTCGGAGAAATACTCCAACACAAACAGAAAAACGATCAGCCCTAAACTGATTCCGCTCAATGCCGCCCCGCTTAAGGACATCACATTATAAAAGGAACTCGGGAGAATTCTTCTCATCGTTTTTTCTCTTTTATTTTAGATTATGTAAAAATAAATACCCAGCTAATCTAAATCAATCGACTTTCATTTTTTGCTTCAACAGCGCCGTTCTTATTGATACGAAAACAGCATGGCGTAAATGATCCAGAGCACGATGCTAAATCCGATCGTCAGCGCGGCCCACCCGAATATACGAATGGCTTTGATCACGATTGGTTGATACGGTTCAACCAGATATTTTTCAAGTTCGCCACTCGCAACCAGTGCCTCGTATTCGGCGGGTTTGTCGCGCTTAAATTCTTCCACCGGCATACGCCCGGTGAATACGACAATATCCATCGGAAATTTTTCCGGACGCAGATGGGTATTAAAGAAGTGGACGGTGAAGATAAATCCGACAGCGAGCAGCGCCTCATCGGAGTGAATGATCGTTGCGATATTGATGGCCCATCCCGGCAATACGACGGTAAAAAATTCAGGAAACCACAACATGAGTCCGGTGGAACCGATCACGGCAACTCCCCAGAATACGGCAAAGTAATCGAATTTTTCCCAATAAGTCCAGCGGCCATAATGCGGACGCTGCCCCATACCAAGAAACCATTTGACGGATCCGATAAAATCCTGCAAGTCCTTTTTGTTGAACATGAGAGAACCCGGGCTGAATATCATCGCTTTCCAGCTTTTGAATTCTCGCCGTTTTCGTCTGACCAGATCGGTAATGTGGGTAATAAAAATACCAAACATGAAGACCCCGGCCAAGCGATGTATATAACCCGCCGATTCGAAGCCGCCGAAGAAATTAGAAACGAATCGCGCCCATCCTGTATTTGAGAATTTAAGCGTCAGTCCAGTCAGAGCAAGACTGATAAAGCTGACTATCATGACAATATGAAGAATACGGTTCAAACGAGTAAATCGTTGAAATTGTTTTTCACCGGGATCAACCGCGTATTCCTTATGCGCATTCCGCATCTGCAGCGCGCGCGGCAGCCAAAGCAGCGTGTGAAGTCCGCTGAAAAAAAATGTAGTTAAAAGCAGCCCCGTCATCCCCCAGAAAACCCAGAATAAGCCCGGATATTTGTCCGGATCATGGTGCGTTGCGTGCGTCAGATAACCGGCAAATTTTCGATTAGCTTCAGGATGGCATTTCTGGCATGTTGCAACTACGTTCTCCCGGCTAAGATGCGACTTCGGATCAATCACCCTTAATATATCGTGAGCGCCGTGACAATCGTAACATTTCGCCGTCTTGGTATAACCCAGTTGCGATACTTTGCCGTGGTACGTGTCAAAATAAGTTTTCGTTATTTCCTCGTGGCATTTACCGCAGGTGTTGGTTAACTCTAATTTAAATCCCGTTTCGTCCGTTCTCCGAATGGTATGCGCCGTGTGGCAATCGTTACAAACAGGTAATTTCTTATCTGAGGTTGACACTGAGCGCGCATGAATGCTTTTATTGAACATCTCTTCAATTCCGCTGTGGCACTTACCGCAGGTCTCCGGAATATTTCTGAAATTCACGCTTGATGTAGAATCCGATGCGGGCAATTCCCGGTGAGACGAATGGCAATCGGTACATTTAGCAGTAACTAACAGCCCGCTTTTAAGCAAACCCTTGCCGTGTATACTTTCCTGATAGTGTTCAATAATATCGTGTTCTTCGCCTTTGTACCGTACGGCCGCCTTTTCCCCTTCTCGATGACATTGCGCGCACAAATTTGGAATATTCGTCGGATATATCGGCGATGCAATATTTTGCTTCCCCAATACATTATGCGTGCCGTGACACTCAACACATACCGGCGCATTAGAATCGTTTTGCGCATGCAACTGGCCGTGTGTGCTGTTCTTGTAATCCTCTCCAACCTGTGCGTGGCATGACGCGCAATCTACTTTCTTGGTAACCGTTTCGCACGGACGATCTTTTCCTATGGGCGTTACACCCGTATGACATTGGCTGCATGAAATTTTATAGTGTTGCGAACCCGATACTTGCCGTTCATTCACAAACATAGCGCGTCCGTCTTTGGACTTCAGATCTTTCTTATCATGGCAAATCATACAATCGGAATTGGCCATTCCTTGTTCATAAAACGCTTTACGTGCCTTGTGCGGCTGATGACAGTCCACACAAGCCGGCAGAACATGGGCTTCCTTTTCCCACAATTCACCTTTGATCACTTTTTGATGAACGGCTTCGATCGCCTGATGACACTTGGCGCAAGTGCGGGCGATATTGACGCGCGCAATGGACGAACGCGGATCGGTATGCGGCAAAATACGATGCGCGGTGTGGCATGACGCGCAATTGGCGCTGACGGCAAGACCTTTTTTTAGCAATCCTTCGCCGTGAATACTTTCGGAATAGTTTTCTAAAATATGCGTCTGCGGAATATCATATTTGATCTGAACCGGCGAGCCTTCGTGGTGACAACGACCGCAGAGTTCCGGTATTTTTATCGGAGCGACAGGTGAATTGGGGTTATAACGCGAGATAATGTCGTGCGGAGCTCCGTGGCACGTGATGCAAGAAGGAGCCAACGGGTCGCCCGCTCTAAATACCTGCCCGTGCAAACCTTCATCATAAAATCTCTGAGCTGTTGTGTGGCACGATCCGCATTGCGCTTTCGAAACAAACTCTTCATGCGGCATTTCCTGGCCTGCTAATTCCGCATGGCAGCCTATACACTTGACATCCTTATGGGCCGAATATCCGAATTTTTTTTTACTCACATACAGCGAGACCTCACTGTTGTTTCGCTTAACGGTCAGCGTAATGTCATCGTGACAATCAAAACAGTCGCCGTTTTCCTGAGTATATAAACTATTCGTAGGAGTCAGAATACACAAACACAAAAAGGAGAACAAAATAAAACATGTTTGCATTCTAATAAGTCTTTGTATCATTATTGTATCCTGTTATTCATACCAAGGGCTACATCCTACATCATAATTTATCGGAATCCGTATTCTTTTTGGATTCCTCATATTCCTTTTTTTTGATCTCGCGTAATTCCAACGGATGTTCGTCGTGCATTTCTTCTTCAGAAACTTTTCCAGTCAACCAGGCTAAACTCATAGGATAAACATCCGGATTAAATATGACAAAATAAAAATGCCATACGATTATTGCCAACGTGGCCAGTATCGCTTCGTAGAAATGGATCGTGCGGGCGATGTCCCATCCTAATTTTGACAACATGCCCATTGATGTATTTTCAAACCACATGATCACGCCGGTTACGCCCATGACAACCGTTCCCCAAACCAGCGCCCAATATTCGCTTTTTTCGATATAACTGAACCGACCGAACTGAGGTTTTTCTTTGCGAACTCCGGCATAATATCGGAAAGCGTCCATCAGATCAGTGAAGTCCTTGCGTCGCGGCAGCAGATCTTTGACCAACTGGCTCCCGCGGGGATTAAAGAAAATATAGTAGGTGTGATACAGGCTTGCTAAAACCATAGTAACACCGGCAATGCGGTGGATCCAGCTTCTGAATTCAAACACATTATCGCTAAGGTTGCGAATAGATACCACCCACCAGGCTTCGGGATAGCGGAGCATGAAACCTGTAATTACAAGCAGTATGAAACTGATGACCAAAGTGCCGTGCTGGAGCCTCTCGTTTAACGTCATGCGTTCATACATCCGGTGGTCAATTTCTTCCGGTTTGATTAACCCCTCATGGATCTTCAGTTTCCGCCGCACCTTCTTAACGAAATCGACCGCATTGTGCAGGCCCATTCCTCCGATCAGAACCACGATCAGCCAGAAATACAAATTAGCTATCCAGTATAAGATCGGATCTTCTTCTTTTGATTCGGTAGTGGAATGAACGGACCCGATGGCAAAACGCGTATTGGCTCCGGGATGGCACTTGCCGCAGGTTTTGATAAGATTTTCCTTGTTGACTGACGACGTCGAATCGCTCGAGTGTTTGATACTGTGGGCGCCATGACAACTGGCGCAATTGACAACTTCCACCGCTCCGCCGCGCACCGATAAACCGTGGTAGCTATCCGAAAATGATTTGAAACGATCGGTGGATAATCCGTATTTCTGGGACATCTTTACTGAGGCATGGCATGTTCCGCATACTTTTTGAGAAACATTTTTGGCGGATACCGGTGAGTCCGGATCGGTATGTTTGAGTATGTCGTGCTCACCGTGGCAATCCGTGCATACCGGAGCGTCTTTGTTGCCTTTCAAAACGGCCTTCGCATGCACGCTGGTAGAAAATTCTTTCTCAATTCCACCGTGGCACTTCGCGCAAACCTGCTCAATGTTCTGTTTGTTAACACGCGAACTTTCCGAAATGCTTTTGTTCATTTCGTGACTGCCATGACAATCTACACAACTCGCCGCTTTGGCGTTACCGCCGCGCAGCGCCGATCCGTGAATACTCTTGTCATAGGATTCAATAAATTTTGTGCCGCGAACGGTCATGTCGGCGACGTCCTGATTATCCAAATGGCATGATATACAAACCTTTTCCTGCGTCAGTTTCAGTTGAACCGAATCCAGTGCGGCAGTCACTCTGGTTATATTGCTCTGATGACAATTCAGGCAAAGCGGCGCTTCTTTGATTCCCCTTTCGGCGGCCTTGTGATGCTCGGAATGAAGAAATTTTTTGGTGACGTCCTCATGGCATTTTCCGCATGCATGGATGATATTCTCCTTGCTGAACTTGGTTCCTTCGATTTTTGGCGACTGCACCTCATGCGTCCCGTGACATCCTTTGCAATCCACGTCAGGAGTACCGCCTCGACCCGAGGCTTTGACCATGTTGATATGAAACGCATGTTTTGTTAATGCTTTATTATGGCAGGATAAACAATTAACTGCAGTCATAGGCTCTTTATGCGGAACGTTGTCCGGGTCAAAACCTGTGTGGCAGCCAACGCAGGACACCTTGTCATGCGTCGAGTGGCTTAAAACCTTTTCATTCACATACAAAGAAACTTCTTTATTATACTTGGTCATGGTTAACGAATTGTCGTTGTGACATTCCAAACAAGCCTGACTGGTCTGGCCAACTAGAGGCACACTCCCGAGCATGAGTAAAACAAATAACAGAGTAGCACGTGTCATTTTCATTTCCTTAAGACATAGGTATAGTTTAATAAAAGCAGTCGATCCACAGAGAATCGTTCCTTAGCCTATTTCCCATTTAATGTCGCAAGCCAATTAGCAAGCTTTTCGATGTCGGCGCCGGATGTTTTCAGGTTCTTGATATGTTTCTTACCGTTAATAGCCACTTCTCTCTTCATGTACTTAACCAACCATTCCCCGGTATACCTGGAACCAACGGCAGAAAGATCGGAAACTACCCTCTGGCCGGTAACGTCAATGTTCATCGCCGAGATCGAATGGCATCGTTGGCATTTTTCAGCTAAAAAAATTTCTTTTGCATCATCGGAGTTTTCCTGAGCAAACACATCTTGCGAAAAAAGGCACATCACCCCGACAAAGATAATCAGCCATTTCATTTTCATTCTCTTCTTCATTTTGTAAGACCGGATGTAAGAATATTTATTAGGTTAGAATACAAATTTTTTTAGTATTTAACAACGACCAATGTCATACGGTTTCATGACTTTTGTCATGAAACAGACTCCGCCGGAAAAAAGTAAAATAGAATGAACTGAATGAATTCTCTCAATTCTCATAAAAAAACGTCCCAGTAAGCCGTATAATACCGGACTCACTGGAACGTTTTTTAAAGGTAAAAGAAAAAAGATCAGCTTAGAATTATTTAGGCATTGGATGTGCGATCTTCTTAAACATTTCTTCAAAGTTAAATCCGGCAAACGTCGGTGACTCCTCGTTGTGACATTTCTTACAGGTTTCTTCAACGGGTTTCACCAAACCAACCGTTGCGCCGTCGATTTTTTTGGTTGAAATATCCGTCATAACTTGTTTAGTCCAATAATCCCCGCCGGCTCCGTGACAGGATTCGCATCCTACGCCGTCTTCTTTTTTGTATTTTTCACCAAGGAACTTAGCGTCCACTCCAAATCCATCTATATGGCATTTCAGACATTTGGCGTCTTCCTGAGGATTGGTCACGCCAACTTTTGCGCCGAGTTCTTTTGCTTTGTCCGTTGCCAAAGTTGCAAACGCGCCTGCATGTTTGGATTCTTTCCAACTCTTGTATTGCGCTCCTTTTTTCTCGGACATGTGGCATGGTTTACATTTATCCGCTCCGACAAAAGCTCTCTGCTCATCTCCCGTCGCCCCATACTCTTCAGTCAAAGTCACAACATGGTTATTTACGTTGAATGAGATCAAAAACAATGCAACGACTGTTAATACTAATGATGTTTTCAATGTTCCCTCCTTATATTTATTGACAGGTTAATTTTCCTTAAGAGAATCCACGACGACCCACTGATATATCATATCCTGATTGGGCTGACTGACCGACTGATGTCCGCCTGCAAGCTTCGTAATCAAGAGACTGTTCGGATCACCCGCTATCGCGTTGGACGTGGCATCGGTGCCGTTACCGAGCACACCCCCGAAAGCGCCGGAAGAATAAGAACTCAAGTCGTAACTCCCAAAATGATTAGCCGCCGAATGGCAGGTTGTCGCGCAAGCCGCATCCAAATAAGGTTTTATATCGGTGCCGTAAGTCAGAACCGCGGGCGGTCGCTCTTTATAAACTGACGTAATACCCTGCCGTTCACTGCAACTGTTTATGAATAACATAAACATTATAAAAGTAACGGAACAAAGTGTGATAATCTGTTTCATGATGATGTCCTATCGTTTCGATAAAAATCTCATTATTTCATTTTAAATGTATGACAATCCATGCACTTTGGATCTGCGTTTTCAACCTGATGGCACGACGTGCAGTTTTCCATGTCCTTTTTGGCTAACTTCGCATGCATACCGCCGCTGGCTGTTACGAATCCCGGTACAGCGTGCCATACCGGTTTTGTAACTTTACTGCTTCCATTATGACACTGACTGCAAAACGACTCGGTCTCGTGACAGCTTTGGCATTCCATCGTTTTTGCCTTGGCTTCAAATCGATGAGTAAAGACATAATCTAATGCGTGCGCTTTCTCAAGATTCATCAAGCTGTTGCCGCCCGTACCCGAAGGAGACATGGATGATTTGAATTCACCTTTGCTTTTGAATTTCTGCAGATTGCCGCCTTCGTGGCAGTCTGCGCAGGTTTCTTCCGCATGGCACATTTCACAATTCGCCGTCCCGTTGGATGCAACCACTTGTTTGTGCGTGCGAACAAATTCCATATTATGATCAGCCGGCTTGATGAAACGTATATCGGTATGGCAGGTGCGGCAGTCGTTGCTTGCCTTGGCGCCGTCATGGCAACTCATACACGATTCCATGGTCGGCAGAAGACTTGCATTCACATAATCCTCTTGCGCAGCGTCCTTATGGCAAGTCTCGCACTTCATACCTTGATCGCCTACATGCTGCTTGTGTGAAAAAACCAGTTCCCGTTTCGGGTTCTTGAAAGCAGAATACGGTTCCGATTTTTCCAAATGGCATGTTTTACAATCGGTGGTCTTTTGATCGTGGCAAGTATAACAC
The DNA here is from genome assembly GCA_008933615.1 of bacterium. Lineage (NCBI taxonomy): Bacteria > bacterium. The sequence continues at coordinate 54,138 of WBUR01000027.1, forward strand.
TGATCCATTTTTCCTAAGTTGTTATCCGACGATCTTTCGCTTTTTTCAATACCGGCATGGCATTGCGCGCATTCAGCGCCCGTATCCTGAATATGGAATTTATGGCTGAATTTAACAAGCTGGCTCCGGTCCTCTTCCTTATAAATGTCGTGGTATTTATGACCGAACATTTTCTGAACCAATTGGGATTTTGTGAATAAACCCGAGACAGCCTCGCGCCCGACGCCGGATAACGAGATCATCGAAAGAATCAAACCAACAAATGGTATGATAAGTAATAAAGAAGTTTTGTTTTTCATGTTCTTTCACCCGTTAGAGTTTATGAAAAATCCAATAATTGGCTCTTAGAAAAAGCCGGACATCCGATTTATTACCGGCATAGACCGGTGAACTTTTAATATTTTGCGAAAGATACTGTCCTTCAACGTCAACGTTGAAGGAACGGAAAAATTCGTAATTAACTCTGCCCGTCACTGCGATGGAGGTATTTGTGGCGGTTAAAATCTGACGTTCAAGATTAAATCTATCCCAATCCCCGGGGTTGGCGGGATATTCCCAGCTGTTTTTGTCTATATCGTCCGCCAGATCAAATCGAGCGTAAGAAATGGAACAATCCGTTTTTAATTTGTCGTTCACCGGATAATATGCCGCCGCGCTGATCATATCGATCGTACCGCCATAACCCATGCGGCGCTGATAGTTCACATTGGTTCTCCAGAAACCTACGCCAAATCCGTATCGCCAGGCGTCTTTCAGATCGTAGAATACGTTGGCGTATTCGGCGTTCACCGACCAGAGATCGTTTATACGGTAATTACTTCTCAGCCAGATCTCCTGATTAGTGCTTAGATCGTCAAACGAACTGAAAATGGTATTGTACATAATATTCGGACGGCGAAAGATATACTCCACTCCTACAAATAGATTTTTGTTGTGCGTATACTGTACGTCGGTGGAAACGCGGCGCACGTTCTTCTGAAGCATATCGTATTCGAAGTGATAGAACCAGTTGATCTTACCCATAAACATGCGGTTGAGATCAAATCCGATCAATCGTTCCTGCATATCCGCGCGCTGGAACAAACTGTCGCCGCCAAGATAATTCAGCGAATGAGCATACGCGCCGTCACGGCTTTTATCTACAAAGGTCAGCGCCGCTTTGGTCTCAAAATATTTCGCCGTGGAAACTTTTGCTCCCATAGCATGCCTGTCGAAAGGCTTCAACACGGTGAGCGATCCGTCATCCGGCGGCAATGCGCCGAAATAACCCGAGACGGAATAATTATCCGCATTGGAATAATCCGCGCGGATGCCGTCTATCGTGGGGCTGCGCAGTCCGGTTAAAACCTGCTGTCTTCCCGCTTTTATATCCAGCCTGTGTGCCTTTTGATCCCTATTTTTCCACTGCGCATACATATTGTAAACGCGGTATTGCGGGTTTTCTGTCACCTTTCCTGATCCCATGTCGTATGCGCCGCGAAAGTAGGTATGGAAAGACAGGTTCGGCATTCCTACGCCGTTGGCGTGAATGATCGCCGTCTGGTAACCTCGGAAACTTTTCGACGCGGTCGAGTCGGCAAACTGATTTTCCCATGAATACACCGACGTAGAGAAACGCGCATTAAGTGTCTGCGCTTGCATCAAGCCGGGCAGGAACAAGAAAGTCAACACGAAAAACATTTTCGATTTCATTGTGACCTCTTTATTACAAAGTAGAGTTAGATTAGAATGAATGATTCCGTAAATTGAACACTTTTGAAATATTGTAAAAAAATTGTAATAATCAAATATTTTTTTTAACTACCTACATGCTCAAAATGTCATTCTCTAAGAATCTTTTTGAATCATAGATCGCACGTAGCAAAGAAAAAAGATTCTTATAAGAATGACAACGGCATTTTTTGATCTCTATTTAAATCTTGATTCCCATTATCCTCCACTAACCGAAAAACATCAGGAAAGCTGTATAGTTACATTTTTTTTAATAAAAAAAAGCCGATCTAAAGCTCACATCTTTTCAGATTAAGACGAATCGAAAAAAAGGCTCCGCTATTTGCGGAGCCTTTTTTTACGTAAGATTAACTGATCCGGCTTATGGAAATAGAGCAATCGTGTTAGCTAATAAAGCGGATGTATAAGCCGTATTATGGATACCATTGCTGGATTCTCTCAAGGCAAATTGGAAATTGATCATAGCGCCAATATCACGGGCTGTCAGTGATGGAAATTTCGGTTTTGCATTGTTGATCGCAATCTGAGCAGAGGTCATTCCGGAAGTGCTCGGATTTCTCCAATAACCATTGTCATTGGTGTTTGCCAGATAAATATCAAGATATCCATCCCAGTTACCTGTCGTCAAACCTGCCCACAGGTTCAGTTCTGAATCAGTCTCCGAGTGCAGAATGGGGGTTCCTCCGCCAAGCGCATTCAGCTTCGCAGCCAAAGCGTCAAGCTGAGCTTTTTGATTGGCTCGCGGGGTAGTCCACTTGGTAGTTGATGATGAAGAAATAGGAGCCGCTGAATGGCAGCCGGATACGTTGCAACCGTTGAAATTTCCCTGAACCATAAACGTATGTCCGCCTGCACGTCCTGAACGGGTCGCCATGTGGCAATCCTGGCAAGAAGCAACCGATGTGTGCGCTGAATTGGCATACGTAGCGGAACCGGTGAACTCCACGCCGCCCTGGCCGGCAAATACAGCGCCTACGACGCCATAGTGAACGTGTGTCCTGTAGCTCGGAATAATCTTGTTTGGGAAGGCATTGCCGACGGCGGAATCATACAAAACTGTGCTCGGGGCCAACACCAAGGAATCATATTGCACACGATTACCGTTTGTAAAGGATGAACTATATGATAATGCACGCGGTTGATGGCACTTCACGCAAAGATTGGATTTCCCACCATCCTGCGTAAGATTGATTGTCTTAGTAGCTCCCCACATAACCATAGGAACTGCTGCCGTCGTCGTCAAAGCATTGTCGGCTGAAGTATAGGTTTCATGCAAATTGGAATGGCAAGTGCCGCAGCGAATTTCTCCTAAAGCCTGAGAAGATGTCGTCGAATATTGCAATGCATATTTTGGCGGAGTGGCCGTATTTAATACGAATTGGCCGGTTGCAATAGTTGGGTTTGCTACCACATACAAAAATGCTTCTTGTGTATGGCAAGGAGAACAACCGGTATTGCCGGCTTCTTCAAAAGCGGCTTCACCATAGAAGTGTTTCGAGAATTCAAATTCAAGGGCGAGTTGGTCTACTACAGCAGGCGTGTGGCACTGCTTGCAGGTTTCATTGGCATCAACACCGTTGATACCATTAGTACCATTCGTTCCGTTTTCACCTGCCGGTCCTCTTGGTCCTTCGCAGCTGATCACTAAAAACATAGCCATCAATGCCAAAGGAAGGGTCATTGCGGCTATAAATCGGAATGCGTTTTTCATATCAACCTCCGCGGTTAGCGTTAAATTAGGTTTTTGAGTAACTTGGGGAGAATTAAATTTCAACTTTGACAAAAAACATACTAAAATCTTACAAAATTCTTACACCAAATATAATAAGTGTATAGAATGTAAACAATGAAATTCGTCATGTTTTAGTAA
>WBUR01000028.1 GCA_008933615.1 bacterium
GGTAAATTCGGCTCGACCAATAAAAACATTGGAGTTGACAAAGAACAGATCCGGGTTGAATTAAAAAACTTGTTGGACGATTGCCGCTATTGGATTGAAAATAAGATATTTCCTGAAGATGAGATCGCAATTCGATTTAGTCATCGTATCGTTTCTATTCATCCTTTTGTGAACGGGAACGGAAGGCATGCGCGCCTTACCGCGGACATTCTAGTGAGTCACGGATTTGGCCTGTCTTACTTCACGTGGGGAAGCGTTTCATTAACAGTAAAAGGAACGGCAAGGACCGCTTACCTCAAAGCATTACGCGATGCGGATGAAAATGATTACAAAGAGCTGATTGAATTTGCGAGAAAGTAGATTGAAAAGATTGTCTCAAACGACCAGGTTTGTTTTCGTTTTTCCACCCGCTCTCATTTCTGATCATTTATTCTCCGACAACTCCTTAAACAGCATCAATTGTTTCCGGTGCATGATAAGGTTTGCCCAAGGCAAGAAATAACGCATAAAAAACCCCAACGGCCCGCGATTGAATTTTCGTTTGATTTTGACGAGAAGCCGTGAAGAGTGGTCATCGATGGAAATGATCCGGTAGCTAAGCAAAATATCACCGAAAAGAAATTTTCCGAATGAACGAGATTTTACACGCAGCGTAAGGTCGTAAGAAGGATTGAATTGCACGACATCAAAAATATGCATCATGGTCTGTCCGAATCGCAGATCAGGCTGATCTTTCAATAAACGGCGCGGACTGGTACGGCCGAGATTATTGATCCAGTCATAACTGTACGGAGCGATTCGCATTTGAGTGAGCCATTGGAATATGACAGCCGGTTCGGCGTGAATGGTTATTCCGCGAAAATAGATTCCGTCAAATGTGTCCGCGACGGCATCGCATGGAAACGGCAGAGATTCTTCCCCAAATAACATTCCCCATGAGGTATGACTAGGCATGGGTCAAAGGCCAATCCGCATTAAGACATTCGAATATTCTTCCACGAAATACCCAAAAAACACAATCACAATAACAAAAGACTTCCCTGAATTGGTTTTCGTGTTGTTTCGTGTGTTTTGTGGAAACATTTGTATTGAACTACACGACCTTCGCATTCTCCACCATGATCTTGGACATGGTTTTTGAAAACGCAACAGGGTCTTTGAGTTTAGAGCCTTCCAGTAATAAAGCCTGATCGTAAAGTAACCTTGCGTATTCTTTCAGTATCGGATGATTTTTATCTTTTTCAAAAACGGCATTCATCGACTCGATCAGCGCGTGCGCAGGATTGATTTCCAAAATTCGCTTGCTTTGCGGCATCGCCTGCCCCATAGCCTTCATCATGCGTTCTAAATTCTGATCCATATCCCCTTCATCGGCAACGAGACAGCAGGCGGAATCTTTTAATCGTCCGGAAACACGAATGTCTTTGATGTCGTCCTTGAGTTCGTCCCGAATAAGATCAATGACTTTTTTGAATTTTTTCTCTGCATCTTTTTTGTCCGAATTATTATCCTTATCGAGTTCTACGTCGCCTTTAGTCACGGATTTGAGTTTCTTGCCTCCGTACTCCAGATCGGGCGCGATAAAATCATCGATCTCATCGAGCATCAGAAGCACGTTATAATCTTTGTCTTTAAACGCCTCCAGATACGGCGACGATTCCATCTCTGCGCGGGAAGTACCGGTCATATAAAAGATAAACTCCTGATCGGGTTTCATCAGATCTACATACTGTTTGAGTGTCGTAAATTTTCCGGATTCTGTCTTGATTGATTCAAACAGTACCAGATCTTTCAAAACATCTTTTCTTTGATGATCCAGATACAAACCCTCTTTGAGTGATTTATGGAATTCTTTGTAAAATTCGAGATACTTCTCAAATTCCGTATTCTTCATATCGGTCAATGTATCCAGGATCTTTTTCGTGACGTTTTTCTTGATCACTTCGATCTGTTTATTCGATTGCAAAATTTCACGCGAGACATTCAGCGGAAGGTCAGACGATTCCACAACCCCTTTGACAAATCGCAGATATATCGGAATGAGTTCCTCGCAATGATCCATAATTTGCACGCGCTTCACATATAGCGTCGGCCCGATCTTGTAATCTTTGTAAAACATATCGAAGGGAGCTTTGGTAGGGATAAACAACAGCGCTGAAAATTCCCGCGTTCCTTCCGCCTTAAAGTGGATTACCTTAGCCGGATCGGAAAAGTCATGGCTGACGTGCTTGTAGAATTCTTTATATTCTTCCGTCGTTATTTCCGATTTATCTTTCAGCCATATCGCTTTCCTGGAATTTAAAACCTGTTCTTCCGTTTTTTTATCTTTTTCAACGTCCATACAGATCGGATGCTCAATATAATCGGAATATTTTTTGACGACGCTCTTGATTTCCCATTCGTCCAGGTATTTTTTGCCTTCCTCGCTCATAAATAAAATCACGTCCGTTCCGCGTGAGTCTTTTTCAAATGTCTCGACGCTGAAAGTTCCGTCTGCTTTGGATTCCCAGCGAACGGCTTTTTCTTTTGCATCGCCCGCTTTTCTGGAAATAACCACGATACGCTCAGCAACCATGAATGCAGAATAAAATCCGACGCCGAATTGCCCGATCAATTCCGGGTTATCTTTAACCTGCTTCTCAGATAACGTACGTAAAAAATCTTTGGTCCCGGAATGGGCTATCGTGCCAAGCGCACGTACGATCTCTTCCTCATTCATGCCAATCCCGTTATCGCTTACGGTCAAACGATTGTCTTCTTTATTGACCTTGATCCGTATTTTCCAGTTATCGTCTCCTCCGAGCAGAACATTATCCGTCAATGCGACATAACGAACCTTGTCAATTGCGTCGGATGCATTTGACAGCAATTCACGCAAGAAAATTTCCTTATGGGAATACAAAGAATGGATCATCAAATGAAGCAATTCTTTGACTTCAGTTTTAAATTCCAACGTTTGAGAAGACATGGAGATCACCTCGTATTTAAAATGTAGAAATTATGATGGTTTAATTTGCTTGGGAAATTATAAAAATGAATGGAAAAAATCAACCGGGCGTAGAAAAAGAAAAATTATGAATTTTCAAAATCTTCCGGATACAGTTTGCGGGCACAGTCCGGGCAAATTCCGTGCGTAAAATCAGCCTCAGAATGCTTTTCAATGTAGATTTCGAGTTGATTCCAATATCCGGTATCATCACGAATTTTCTTACAGGACGAACATATAGGTAAAAGTCCGGATAGCGTCTTAATATTTGCCAACGCATCTTTTAATTCAGTAATCAGGCGTTCACGTTCACGGCTGTTCTTTTTTCGTTCTGTGATATCACGAACAAATGTAATAATATAATGACGCTCGCCTTGAAAAAAATCAGATACGGAAGCTTCCAATTCAACTAAAACTCCGTTGTCGCGTCTTTTGATCTTGAATTCATACAAATTCGGGGCATGTTCTCCGCGGGAACGTTTTCGGCCGTAGTCAAGCAATCGATCCAGATCTTCCGGTGCAGCCAGTTCCGATATGTGCAGTCCGATGAGTTCTGCCGGACCCCGGCAGCCAAAGAGTTTAGCATAAGCCGTATTCATAAAAATGACGCACTCTTCTTCTTCAACCAATATTCCGTCGCGCGAGGTTTCCAATATCTCCTTAAATCGCTCGCGGTCCCGATGAATGAGTTCCTGCGCGATTTTCTGCTCACGTGCCGCCTTCTCAAGCTGAAGTATATCTCGCCGTAACTCCATCTGATCTTCAACTTGATGAGCCAATGCTTTGAGCGCTTTCAGTTGTTCTACTGAAAGTTGCCTTGGCTGGCGGTCAAGTACGCAAAGCGATCCCAGCGCGAGGCCGTCGTAAGATAAAACGGGCACGCCGGCATAAAAACGCACATGTGGCTTTTCCAACACAAGAGGATTGTCAGCAAATCGGCTGTCCAGAAAAGCGTCTTCGACAACAAGCAGTTCGGGTTCAAGAATAGTATGGGCGCAAAACGAAACATCACGACGTAGAACAAGCGGAGGATAGCCGATACTCGATTTGGTCCACTGACGATCCGAGTCGATTAAACTGATCATTGCAGCCGGTGTTTGACAAATATACGAAGCAAGAAAAGCCAAATCGTCAAAATGTTTATCCGCGCTCGTGTCAAGAATTTGATAATCGGTAAGGCGTTCTAGACGTTGAACTTCGTTGGTTGGTTTTTGTATGTTCATGAATAATTTTTTTACGACTAAATAATAACAACCATAAAATCATTTTACTGCCGGGGACGGTTCCGGTTTTTTTGCGCCGATGTAATTATCTAAAGCATACGATCCGGAACCAAACAAAAAATAGATTATTAAAAGCATAAGTACCAGGGAGGCTAACTCCAGCGACTGCCCGACCGTCATCAGGCCTTGCTGCAGGTGAATGAAAAATACGGCGCCGGCAAGAATCGGAATTTGCAGTAGCGCGGCGAGACGGGTCATAAAACCAACGGCGAGCAAAAAGCCGCCTATCAAATGGCCCGCGATGATATACGAGTACATCATGTACACCTGTTGCGCGCCGGCCAATGTGGTAATGGCAGACGGGTCGGACAGAAGAATCAATCCGCGCAGGAATAAAGCGATTCCGAGATAGATGCGCATAATGGTGTAAGCGTAATCGCGACGGACCTCTAGCCAATTTTTTAGTTCATCAAGTCGTTTCATAATTTCTCCTTGGATAAGTTGATAATTTAAACCCAAATCAGTTTGGCTCTCTTGCAATAATGGCGATCAAAGAAGCGATGAGCAGCGCGCTGTATTCCATTCCACCGGTACTATGTCCTACAACGAACCAGCCGTTCTGAAAATGAACCAACACAATACCCATGATCTGGTGAAAAATGAAAATAACCCCAATGATGCGGGTATATTTTCCCAGAGCAAGTAAAGACCCGCCAAGCAATTCAAAAACAGTAATGCCCCACGCGACGGCTACACCCAGCGGAAATCCCTTTGCAATCAGGAACTCTCCAAACCCCCCCACCGTGCCGGCATAGGTACGAATCGCTCCGTGGGCAACAAAGATAATACCTACTGTAATTCGAAGAATTGCAATAGCATGATTCGTTGTAATAAATGGGAACTTCATAATAGCCTTCGATTAATTTAGTTTCGGATGTTTTTTGTGATGATCGGTAGCATCTTGAAATTGTTTTGCAACGGCTAGTACTTTGGCCTCGCCGAAAAGTTGTCCGTTAAAACAAATACTTTTGGGCAATCCTTTTTCATTGAACCCTACCGGCAAAACGACGCACGGATGTCCGGTTAAGTTTGTCAGTAAAAGGTTTTCGCCTTCAAAAGACGGAGAAAGGTAAACATCTATATTCTTCATGACCGACTGCATGTCCTGAATAACCAACGTTCTGATCCGATTGGCCTGAATGTATTCAACTGCAGGAATGAATCGAGAAGCGCGAAATACGTTGGGCCAGGCGTTCTTGATCTGACGAACAAGCAAATCGTCTTTTCCGCTGCGGGTTAATTCATCAAATGCCGCGCCTGCTTCAGCAGTTAAAATTATCGCGAGATCGTTCATCGGATATTTAGGCAGTTCAATGGGAATTAAAGTCGCGCCTAGCTTTTTTAATTCCGCAAAAACCGCATCGTGATAAACTTTATTTATGCTGTCTTTGTCAAAATCCGTTTTCAAATAGCCGATCTTCAACTGGCTCAGTTTGACGGCCGGGTCATAATTAAACGGCGCTTCATATAAGGTTGGATCGATTCCGTCAGGTCCGTAAATCGCGTTGAACACGATAGCGCAATCTTCGACCGTTCGGCAGATCGGCCCGATCTTATCCATAGACCAACTCAACGCCATGGCGCCGTGACGGCTCACGCGGCCATACGTCGGACGAAGGCCCGTCGTCCCGCATTCCGTTGACGGAGAAACAATAGACCCCCATGTTTCCGTTCCGATCGAAAATGCGACCAGTCCGGCAGAAGTTGCCGAGGCGGAACCGGCGGAGGAACCGCTTGAGCCGCGCTCGGTGTTCCACGGATTACGGGTTTTACCTCCGTACCAGACGTCGCCCCATGCCAGCGCGCCCATGGTAAGTTTTGCGATAAGAACTCCGCCCGCATCTTCCAGACGCTTGACCACCGTAGCGTTTTCGTCGATCACTTGATCTTTATAAGGCATAGCGCCCCAGGTAGTTTTGTAACCTTTCACAGATAGCAGATCCTTCACGCCAAAAGGAATTCCATGCAGCGGTCCGCGGTATTTCCCTCCGGCAATTTCTTCATCGGCAAGTTTAGCCTGTTTAAGCGCGAGTTCTTCTGTAATGGAAATGACGCATTCCAATTTTGGGCCGTATTTTTTTAACCGATCTATATACATTTTAGTTAATTGTTCAGAACTCACTTTTCTATTTTTGATTAGATATGCCAGATCCGATACGGAATAAAACGCCAGATCGTCTAAGTTCGCAGGCAAAACAACGGCGCCGGTCTTACTTTGCTTAAACGCTTTCTTTTCGGATTCAAATTTAAATCCAGATGGGATCGGGTTAAACAGAATCGAAGGTAAAACGTTATTTGCGAGAGGAACTTTCCGCATGTTCTGATAATTCCCGAGCTGTTCCTGCAGTCCGTCGATCATGGAGTCGCGCTTTGCGTCTGAAAATTCAAGCCCGATGATCTTTTCGGCTGAAGCGATAAGATCCCTGGTAATGATTGAGGGCGAATTTTGAACTGCCATTCCTGCCAAAAACGCGATTGCTGCAAATGCAAGCGGCAAGAAACATCCGATTTGTTTTTTCATAATGCATTCCTTTAGTTGTGTAATACGAAAATGAAAATAATTTCTCAAATTTCCAAAGAAAATTCCGCGTCGTCTGCCGCATTAAGAGATTTTTTTCGCTTTATTTTCTGTCTGATAAGTGATACCTTGAGCGCGTTTATGAAACGTTACATTATTTAAAAGGAAATGTCTGTTTATGCCTTTAAAATGCGGAATTGTAGGCTTACCGAATGTCGGAAAATCGACTATTTTTAATGCGCTCACAGCGGCCGGCGCGCTTGCGGCCAATTATCCGTTTGCAACCATTGAACCCAATATTGGCGTGGTACTAGTTCCTGACCCGCGCATCGATCAATTATCCGCATTGCTCAAACCGAAAAAGACTTTGTATACGACTGTTAATTTTGTTGATATAGCAGGACTCGTCAAAGGAGCGAATGAAGGCGAAGGGTTGGGAAATCAATTTCTCAGCCACATACGTGAGGTTGATGCGATCGGCCACGTGGTAAGATGTTTTGATGACACGGAAGTGGTGCACGTAGAGGGAAGCGTAAATCCGGAACGGGATATGGCCATTATTGATACAGAACTGGTTCTCAAAGATATGGAAAGCGTACAAAAACGTTTTTCACAGATGGAACGTACGGCAAAAACCGGGGATAAAGACGCCAAAGCCGCATTGGAAGTTTATGGCAAAGTAAAACAGCAATTGGACGACGGCAAACCCGTTCGCCACATGAATCTTTCGGAACACGAACAAAAAGTAATCGCCGATCTTTTTTTGCTGACCGTCAAGCCCGTGCTTTACATTTGCAACGTGAATGAAAACGATGTGCTTAAAGAAAACGATTACGTAAAACAGGTTCGCGCTATTGCGGCCAAAGAGAACGCACGCGTTGTTGTTATTTCCGGAAAAATCGAAGCGGAAATTGTGGAGTTGCCCGAAGAAGAGCGAAAAGGATTTCTGGAAAGCCTCGGGTTAAAGGAGCCCGGCCTGCACAAGCTCATTCATGAAACTTACGCCCTGCTTGACCTTGTCAGTTTCTTGACAGCCGGGCCGGACGAAGTACGGGCCTGGACGATTCACCGTGGAACCAAGTGTCCGCAAGCCGCAGGCACCATTCATACGGATTTCGAACATGGGTTTATTTGCGCCGATGTGATCTGGTGGGAAGATTACGTCAAATACCGCACGGAACAAGCGTGTAAGGACAAAGGCCTGTTGCGCACAGAAGGAAAAGAATATGTGGTTCGTGACGGCGATGTAATGCATTTCAAGTTTAACGTATAATAAGTTTTGATATAATTTTTAGAAACAACGGCGGACTTATAGAGAATAATCCGGCATGGCATTGAAAAAATCATGAATACGCTTCAAATAAATCTCGGCGAACGTAGCTATCCTATTTTTCTCTCTCATGACCGGCTGGAAACGTTACCGGACAATTTTCAGCAGCAATTTGCGGAAAAACAGTTATTTTTTATAACGGATACCATCGTTGCGGGGTATTATGAGAAGAAAATCCGCAACGTATTCAAATCGTTAAGCCGGCGCATTCATGTGATCATTATTCAGGAAGGTGAAGATTACAAAAACCTGACAACGGCGGAAAAAATATTTACCGAACTCATTCAACAGGGCGCCGATCGGAAATCAGTGATTGTTGGTTTTGGCGGAGGAGTGGTTGGCGATATTTCCGGATTCGTAGCTTCCACTTACATGCGCGGAGTTCCGTTTGTACAGATCCCGACCACATTGCTCGCGATGGTGGACAGTTCCGTCGGCGGCAAAGTTGCGGTAAATCATGTTTTAGGAAAAAACATGATCGGCGTTTTTTACCAGCCAAAATTCGTTTTCATCGACGATATTTTCCTGCGAACGATTTCACGACGAGAAATAATTTGCGGACTTGCCGAAATAATGAAATACGGACTCATCCTGGATAAAACGTTTTTTGAATGGACTGCCGCAAATTATGAAAAACTTTTTTCATTCGATAAAGCCGCAGTGGAATACGCTATAAGTCGTTCGTGCGAACTCAAAGCTCAAGTTGTAGAAAAAGACGAAAAAGAAAACGATATCCGTGCGATACTTAATTTCGGACACACGTGGGCCCATGCCCTTGAAAACCTGGGAAATTACCGCATCCTCAAACACGGGGAAGCGGTTTTTTTCGGTATGCTGGCCGCTTCACACGTTTCATGGATGAATTACAGGCTTAATGATAAAGAGTTTAAAGAGATTGAAAAGACGCTCCTGAGCTTTCTCAAAGAAATTCTTGCAGACAAGGACATAACCCAATTCTTGGATTCTGTAACATGGGACCGGGTTTGGAATAAAATGTTGTCAGATAAAAAAGCGTATCAGAATAAATTACGCTGGGTTGTATTAAATCGTATCGGCGAAGCCGCAACCGAAGAAAACATTGACCCGACGCTTGTCGAAAAGAGTTTTGTATACCTTAAGTCGACTATCCAAAAAGCAGATCATGTCATCCACAATTAAAATTCCGTTGTTTCCATTAGGTGTCGTTCTGTTTCCGGCCATGCCTTTGCCGCTGCACATATTTGAAGAACGTTACAAACTTATGATCAGCGAATGTATCGAATCGGATTCGGTATTCGGCGTGGTATATTATACCGGAGAAAACTTTTATCGGATCGGATGCACATCCATGATCAAACAGATTCTGAAAAAATTTGATGACGGACGTATGAATATTCTTGCCGAAGGGCGGGAGCGTTTTTCGATTCACCACATTACAAACGATAAACCGTATCTTCAGGGTGAAGTGGAAATATTTGATGACAAAACATCGGAGAATAAGACGGAATTACGAGATCTCTCGGCCGCCGCATCGCAACTGTACAAACAGACAGTTAAAAATCTCACTCCGCAGGAGAGTCTCGAACTGATCGGGAGCCTTGAGCCTAAAGAATTTTCATTTTTGATTGCGGCCAGTTCCGGATTTAGCCTTAATGAAAAACAAGCCTTTCTTGAAATGACTTCAACCGCGGAGCGGCTGAAGAAATCAACCTCTGCGTTGATGCGCATGAGCGAACGCCAAAAAACAACCAAAGAAATTGAAGGCATGATCAGCGGTAACGGGTATTTGCACAATAAAATTTTATAACGGCGGTTCGGCGTGCAGTTTCTTTCTGTACCAGCCGATAACTTGAAATTTAAGTCATGAATTAATCCGATGCTGTTGTTACGAAAAGATCGCCGATGACCGGAAAAAATAAAATTACGGAAACTAACCCAAAGCACAAAGTCTTCAGGACACAACAGGCCGGCATGGCCGCGCTCTTTGTGACTCTGGCGACTCTGCTGAGCACAGTGCTGGGACTCGTTCGCGGCAAAGTGATGGCGCATTATTTTGGCGCAGGACTTGAGACCGATTTTTATAATTACGGAACCACCATTCCGGACTCTCTTCAGAATATTTTGATCATGGGCGTTACGTCAGCGTCTTTCATTCCGGTTTTTGCGGAACACGTAGCAAACTATTCAAAAGAAGAAGCGAACAAACTGGCGAGCAGTTTCCTGAATATCACGTTGATCGTATTTTCCGCCGTTTGCTTGCTGGTTGGAATTTTCATGCCTCAGATCACGGACGTCTGGCTTACGCAGGATATTCCGATTGAAAACAAAACCGCTATCGTAGAGATCACCCGGCTGTTTCTTTTGGCACAAATCGCATTTGCCATGAGTAAGGTATTTAGCGGTATCTTACAAACACATAAACATTTTACGGCGTATGCGCTCGCGCTTCTCGTTTATAATCCTGCAATTATACTGGGTATGATACTGTTCCATAAGGAACACGGCATTTATTCCGCCGCCTACGGAGCTGTAGCCGGCGCATGTTTAGTTATGGCGGTTAACCTGCTTGACTTGAGGGGAACGGATTATCGATATAATTTTTCTTTCGACTATAAAAGCGCCGGAATAAAAAACATTTACAGTTTGGCAATCCCGAATTTTCTGAATATGGCTCTATTGCAGATAGTTTTCATTGCCTATTCAAAGATTTCAATTGATCTGGAACCGGGCAGTTACTCCGCCTTTCGTTATGCACTGGATTTTGAGAACTTTCCGGTGAATATTTTCGGAATCTCTTTTGTCACCGCGATTTTCCCTTTTCTGGCAGAAAATGCGAGTAAGAAAAATTTTGTTAATTTTAATTACAATATTCAAAACTCCATTCGGCAGATATTATATTTGACGCTGCCGGCAGGAGCCGGAATGGCGGTTTTGTCAACTGAGATCATCGGCCTCATTTTGGGCGGGGGTAGGTTTGGCGCAAACGAAATCGAAGTTACGGCGTCAATTTTATTCTTCTATGCGTTGATCGTTCCGCTTGAAAGTTTATGGTATCTGTATGCCCGCGCATTTTATGCAATGAAAGACACGTGGACGCCGTTTTATTACCGGTTGGCCGGAACCGTGATTAACCTGGCAATAAGTTATATCCTGGCGTATAAAATAGGTCCTTCGGCTTTTTCGATTGGTTTGCTCGTGGCATTCCTTATTCAAATTGGATTATTTACTTTCGGGTTGAAGCGCAAAGTAACGGAATTTGATCTAAAACATGCGGCAACCGTATCTTTGAAACTACTTGGATGTACGGCGGCCATGGTCATTCTGGTTATGTTATGTAATTACTACTTACAGCACACGGCTTGGGTGCAGCCGTACTCCGGCCGTATGCAATACCTGTTGCGTACACTGATCGGCATCGTCATCGGCAGCGTATCGTATATTGGTTTAACGGT
Source organism: bacterium (assembly GCA_008933615.1). Classification (NCBI taxonomy): domain Bacteria; species bacterium. The sequence continues at coordinate 11,549 of WBUR01000028.1, forward strand.
TGTATTCAAATGCGCTGATTTTTCTGTGTTAACACGGGTCATGGGAAGAATATTTAAAAAAGATGTAAAATAATTATCCGGAGGTTTTGTGAGCAATATTCTGATCGTTGATGACGAAAAAAACATCCGCCGGTCCGTTGAAATGATTTTGCAGCATGAGGACCATTCCATTTTTCTCGCGGAAAACGGTAAAGAAGCCGTAACAGTCGTCGGCGAGAAGAAAATGAATCTGGTCTTTTTAGATTTGCTGATGCCGGAAATGAACGGTATTGAGACGTTGAAACAAATCAAACTTAATGATCCGGATGTAGTCATTGTAATGATGTCCGGGCACGGCACGATCGAAAATGCGGTTGAAGCGGTTAAACTCGGCGCGTATGATTTTATTGAAAAACCGTTGACCAAAGAAAAAGTTTTGATCACGGCCAAGAATGCATTGGAGCGAGTAAATCTGCGCAACGAGAACCGTAATTTAAAATCCGAAATCTCAAAACAGTTCGAAATGGTCGGTGAAAGCTCCGCCATGCATGACGTTAAAATTCAAATAGCCAAAATCGCGGCAACCAACGTGCGCGTGCTGATTCTCGGAGAAAGCGGGACGGGGAAAGAACTAGTTGCCCGGGCGATTCACGAGCTCAGCCCTAGAAAAATCAAGCCGTTTGTTAAAGTCAATTGCGCGGCCATTCCGGAAGAACTGATCGAGAGTGAACTTTTCGGCGCAGTCAAGGGCGCTTATACCGGTTCCGTAGCCGATCGGGACGGCAAGTTTTCTCAGGCGCATTCCGGAACGATTTTTCTTGATGAGATCGGCGATATGAGTTTAAAAGTTCAGGCGAAAGTTCTGCGCGCACTGCAGGAAGGCGAGTTTGAAAAAGTCGGTGGAACCAAAACGATCAAAGTTGACGTACGCGTTCTTGCGGCAACCAATAAGGATCTTAAGACTGAAGTTCAAAAAGGTACTTTTCGTGATGACCTTTTTTTCCGTTTAAATGTGGTGCCGATAGTCATGCCGGCTTTGCGTCAACGTAAGACGGATATCCCCCTTTTGATTCAACATTTTATTAAACAGTGCTGCGAAGAAAGTGTTTTGAAGAAAAAATCATTTTCTGATTCGGCTGTGAAGCTGATGATAGAGTATGAATGGCCCGGCAATATTCGGGAACTGCGTAACGTGGTCGAACGAATGATGATTTTGGGCGCCGGAGACGTTGTGCAGGGTGAAGAACTGCCGGTCAATTTTTTTAAAAGCGAATCAACCTACATTAAGAACGCAAGCGGGAATAAATCATTAAAAGATTTAAAGGAAGAAGTCGAACGTTCACATATAATAGCGGTGATGGAAAAAAATAACTGGAACGTCACACGTGCGGCTCAGGAACTGGATATTGAGCGAACCAACTTGCACAAAAAATTAAAATATTATAATATTACATCAGAAAAGATATCGGAAAACGAAAACAAACTCTAGATTTTCTTATTTGTAATATTTGTGCATAACAAATAAGGTTCCGCAAAAAAAGAGGAATAAAGACACGAGCAGAATTAACAGCAACATTTCGTTGAATTCAGACATGAAACAGTGCGGTTTTTTAAAAAGTTGAATAGCTTGTGAGTTAGTTAATTATACAAAAGGAATGACCATTCGGTCAGCAGACAATATCGATGCGGCAATGTCTGAATGCATAGCGAGGTATCATCAATATAAACCTATTCAACCGTAACACTTTTTGCCAAATTCCTCGGCTGATCCACATTGCATCCGCGCAAAACGGCCATGTGGTAGGATAAAAGCTGCAAAGGAATGACCGCCAGGATCGGGCTCAAAAAATCATGTGTTTTAGGGATGTAGATCACATGATCGGCTTTTTCATTGATCTCGTTATTGCCTTCAGTCGTAATTGCAATGATCTTTCCGCCCCGCGCCTTTACTTCTTCTAAATTACTCATCACCTTATCATAAATAGCGTCTTTTGGGGCAATGATCACCGTCGGCATATCGTCGTCGATAAGCGCGATAGGGCCGTGCTTCATTTCTGCCGCAGGATAGCCTTCCGCATGAATGTATGAAATTTCTTTCAGTTTAAGCGCGCCTTCAAGCGCAACCGGAAAATTATATCCTCTGCCTAAATACAGAAAATTTCTCTTGTCCATATACGTTTCAGCAATCTCCCGGATATAATCCGAATTCGTCAATATGGACTTAACTTTTTCAGGAATGGCGAGAAGTTCTTCAATGATCTGTTTGCCTTCCACGGCGGACATGTTACGTAAACGGGCAAAAAGAAGCGTGATAAGCGCAATAACCGTAAGCTGTGACGTAAACGCTTTCGTCGAAGCTACGCCGATTTCCGGGCCCGCGTGAATGTAAACGCCCGCATCGGATTCTCGTGCAATAGAACTGCCGACCACGTTGCAAATTCCGAATACGGCCGCGCCGCGGCGCTTGGCTTCACGCATGGCGGCAAGCGTATCGGCGGTTTCACCCGACTGACTGATGACGAAGACCACGGTATTTTTTTCAATGATCGGATTTCGGTAACGAAATTCCGACGCGTATTCGACTTCAACGTTGATACGCGCGAATTCCTCCAGCATGTATTCTCCGACCAAAGCGGCATGCCATGACGTTCCGCAGGCGATAAAAATTATTTTTTTCGCCTTAACCAGCGTATCCATATGTTCTGCCAGCCCGCCAAGCCGCGGCAATCCTTCATCCGGAACCGTACGTCCGCGCATTGAATCAAGAATGGTGCTTGGCTGCTCAAAAATTTCCTTAAGCATGAAGTGGGCGTACCCGCTTTTTTCGATCTGACTGATATCGTAGGTGATCTCTTCGACTTTTTTTACAACGGGCTGATTGTCGATCGTCGTGATCTTAATGCCTCTCGGTGAAAGGATTGCCATCTCATGATCGTCCATGTAGGTCACCTGGCGTGTATGCGTGACGATGGCGGACGCATCGGAAGCAACGAAAAATTCATCCTTGCCATAACCCAATACCAGCGGGCTTCCCTGACGGGCCGCGATGATCTTATCAGGCTCGTGTCTGCATAAAAACACAAAACCGTACGCGCCGGTTATGCAGTACAGGGCTTCGCGAACGGCCTTTTCAAAATCATGGTTAGCTTCATAAAACTCTTCTACTAAATGAACGACGGTTTCCGTATCCGTGTCGGTATGAAAGGTATGCCCTTTGGATTCGAGTTCAATCTTTAAGGAAGCATAGTTTTCAATGATACCGTTATGAATAACGGCAAAGTTACCGGATTCCCCCGTGTGCGGATGCGCATTGGTTTTGTTGGGTACGCCATGCGTCGCCCAGCGCGTATGTCCCATGCCGACGGTACCGTGAAGCTGAACGCCATCGACCAGTTTTTCAAGTTCGCCTAATTTGCCCGCTTCTTTGATTATCTCAAGGCTGTTGTTCTCAACTATAGCAATACCGGCGGAATCGTATCCGCGATATTCCATCCGTTTCAATCCATTCATCACGATCGGTAGGGCTTGCTTTTTACCGACGTATCCTATAATTCCACACATGGTATCCTCCGAAATAGTACATGACCAATCAATGGTTCATTATACAAAAAAAGTATCTGATTGGTTGTGCCCATGATACTAAAAAACGTATGTGTAATCAAGGTTTATTATAACTCCGTGTGCATATCCGCTTTACTCACCATGATGTATGTGATTCAAGCAGATATGCATGTAACTCAGACACAAGAAAACGCTTGTTTAAACATTGTTCATGTAATATATTAATTTTAGTGAATTTTTTCCTGAAAAAGGAATAAGTCTAAGCTATTGTACGTTTAAATTTATGTTAAGCGGCGCGCCAAATAACCAACCGTAAAGAGGCAGAAAAAAACGGCATGTTAGAGACCCGATCAAAAAAACCTCAAATCAGGAAAGCCAAAACCGCAGAGTCGTCGCGCGAAAGCATGAAACCTCAAAAAGACAAATCCGTTTTGCCTGAGGATCCTGCCGCAGAAAAAAAATACGATAAAAAGTATTATGATCAGAAATTTCTTGGTATCATCCGTGAATACCGCTCCTATTCGAAGAATACGGAGATGTCTTTGCTTCAGCAGGCATTTGATTACAGCTATAATTCACATGAGGGACAATTTAGAAAATCGGGACTTCCTTACTTTGACCATATCATCGAAGTCGTGCAGATCCTTGTCGATCAAAACATGGATCAAACCACGCTGGTAGCGGCTTTTCTTCATGACACCATAGAAGACACGGGAAAGACCTATGACGAAATCTCCGCTAAATTCGGCGAAGACGTTGCCAGGCTGGTGGACGGACTTACGAAAATAAGCGGGTTTGAATTCGGCAGCCTCGAGATCAAGCAGGCTGAAAATTACCGAAAAATGCTTCTGTCGATTGTCAAAGATATTCGCGTGATCATTATTAAATTTGCCGATCGGCTGCACAATATGCGTACCATCGATTCACTTCCTCCAAAAAAACAGGAACGGATTGCCATTGAAACGCGTGATGTTTATGCGCCGCTTGCCCACCGATTTGGTATGGCGCGAATTCGATGGGAACTGGAAGATCTTGTTTTAAAGACGCTGGATCAGGAAGTGTACTGGGAGTTATCAAAACTAATATCCGATAAGCGGGAGGAACGCCAGGAGTATATTGAAAAGATAGCAAAACCTCTGAGGGAGAAATTAGCGGAAAATGAAACCCCCGCACAAATAATCGGAAGGCCAAAACATTTTTTCAGTATTTACAACAAAATGAAAAAACGCGGCAAACCATTTCATGAAATTTATGATTTGCTGGCGATTCGAATCCTGGTAGAATCCAAAGAGGATTGTTATAAAGCGCTAGGCGTCGTACACAGCACGTACACGCCTGTGACAGAGCGGTTTAAAGACTACGTTGCCGTGCCGAAGATCAACGGGTATCAATCCATTCATACGACGGTCATCGGCCCGGACGGGAAAATGGTCGAAATACAAATTCGTACCAAAGAAATGAATCAGGTTGCGGAAGAAGGTATCGCAGCGCACTGGCTCTATAAGGAAGGAAAACTGCAAATGGATCAGCTGGATCGGCAAATCGGGTGGATACGCCAGTTGATCGATCGGCAGCAGGACAACAGCGATCCGGGTGAGTTTCTTGAAGATCTAAAGATCGATCTCTTTCAAGATGAAGTTTTTGTTTTCACTCCGAAAGGCGATCTTTTCAATTTGCCAAGAACGGCAGGTCCGATCGATTTTGCATTTGCAGTTCACTCGGAAGTGGGGCTTCATTGCATCGGGGCAAAAGTGAACGGAAAAATGGTTCCGCTGCACAGCGAACTTTCCAGCGGCGATATGATAGAAATTCTCACATCGGAACAGCAGACGCCAAGCCTGCATTGGCTTGAAATTGCAAAAACTACCAAAGCGCGAAATCATATTAAGCGCCATTTTCGAAATATTGAACTTGAACAAAGCGTGTCTCTTGGACGGAACTTACTGGAGCAGGAACTCAGGGATCTACTGCAAAAGAAACAGCTGCCGGATTTCAAGGGCGAATTAGACAGAATGGTCGAAGAATTAAAATTTGACAACAAAGACATGTTATTGTCATCTATAGGGAGGGGCAACGTTTCCGCTCAAAGCGTAGCCCAGAAAATCGCCGCGCGTGTCATTCCCAAAGAACAAATACAACCGGACCAGTCCTTCTTTACGCGTTTTATCAAACGGGCACGAACGGAATCGAAGGGAATTGCGATCAACGGGATGGATAATATGATGATCCATTTTGCCAAATGCTGTAATCCGATTCCCGGAGATGATGTCTTGGGATATGTAACGAAGGGACGCGGAATTAATATTCATCGGGCCGACTGCACCAACATTAATGAAGCGATAAAAAAAGAACCCGAGCGGTCCATGCCTGCGCGATGGCAGGTAGATGAATCAAAAAATTTTATGGTACAAATTCGTATTCTCGGCTATGATCGAAAAAATTTCCTCAACGATATCACGCAGAAAATATCTTCAGCCGACACCAATATTGTAAGCGCCGACGTCAAAACCACAGGCCATGAGACCGTCAATATGTTTGTTATCCAAGTTCGCAATATATCTCATCTCAACCTCATATTGGATAAGATTCGAAAAATACAGGGCGTGATAAGCGCAACACGCGTAGATGCGAGTTTGTTGAATAAATAGTACTTTTTAGTAATAAAGGCTTCATGGAAATTCTTTTTCTTGGTACAGGGACATCACATGGAATTCCTGTTATTGGCTGTGCCTGCGCTACATGTGCGTCTACCAACGAGAAAAACAAGCGCTTACGTTCCTCGGTATTAATTACGGTGGATCAACGGAACATTCTTATCGATACATCAATCGATTTCAGGCAGCAGTCACTTCGGTATCGTATTGAACGCGTGGATGCAGTTCTCTTTACACACCATCATGTGGATCATATTTTTGGCTTGGATGACACACGGGTATTTAACAAGATGTATAAAAAGAAGATTCCGTGTTATGCCGGCCGGGAAACCACACAGAAGCTAAAACACATTTTTTCTTATATTTTTGATTATCCCGATATACCCGGCGGAATTCCGATGCTTGAATTTACGACCGTGGATGACCGGCCTTTTGATGTGCTTGGAACGCAAATCATTCCGATTGAGATCATGCATGGAACGATGCCGATCAATGCCTATCGAGTTGGAGACACTATTTACGCTACGGATTGCAGTTCTATTCCCGATCGTTCCATGGAGAAATTTATGAATGCGGATATTCTCATTCTCGACTGTCTTCGGATAAGAAAACACCCAACGCATTTCAATTTAGACCAGGCGTTGAGCGTTGCACAAAAAATCGGAGCGAAACAAACTTATTTTACGCACATGTCTCATGAAATTGAACACGAAGCCGTGACCAAATCATTGCCTGACCGTATCGCGTTAGCCTATGACGGTTTAAAATTAATTATTTAGGACGGAAAACATGTTTCGAAAAAAGATATTAATATTCACGATACTTTTATCGCCGTATGCGTCAGGCTGCGCTTTTTTTAACACATTTTATCATGCCCGTAAATCCTATAATAACGCGGTCGATATCATTGATCATAATAAAGAAAAGAACCAGCCTCAGCTGAGCAGCGCCGACGTTCCTGTCGATCGTTTTTCGGTAGAACTGAAAACAATTTCACCGGATGCAAATCAGTTTCTTGATGTAGCTATAGAAAAGGCCAATAAAGTTGTAGTATTGTACCCCAAAAGCGGCTGGGCGGAGGACGCGACGCTGCTCCTCGGTAAAGCTCATTATTTACGCGCCTATACGAATGATTTATACGACGCCAAGAATCGGTTGGAAGTTTTCATGGCACGTTATCCTGAAAGCAAAAAATTAGAAGAGGCGAAACTATGGTACGGTAAAACACTTTGGAAACTAAATCTGATCGATGAAGCAGAAGAACAATTTCGTCAAGTGTCTGAGTTTGCTGAAAAATCGAACCTTAAGGCCGAGTCGTTGATTTTCCTGGGCGATATTGCTGTTAACGATGAGGACTATATAGCTGCGTGTAAGTACTATGCCGCGGCTTCGGATATGGCGAAAGTCAAAGGCGTCAGGAAATCTGCACTGTATAAAGCTTTTTATGCTTATTTCCATACCGGTAACTTTAAGCTGGCCGCCGGTTACTTAAATGTATTAACCAGAATGGATCTTGAAGTAAGTGAAAAGTTCGATGTCTTTTTTATGATGGCGAGAACTTTAAAAATGGCAGGGCAATATGATGAAGCCATCCGGGTTCTTAACGGATTTATTGGAAACTTGCGATACAAAAACTATTTTGTCAAAGCTGAATTCGAAATTGCAGATGCGCTTCGTCTGGCGGGAAAAAATAGTGAAGCAGTAGAACAATTTAACTACGTCATTGACACGTACAAAAATCCGAATTTTACCGGAGACAGTTACTATTTTTTAGGAATCATTAATGATAAGCCGATCGTGTCACAAACCGAAAGTTTTGTTTCAGACGCTGAACTGGCAAGAAAATATTATTATCTTGTAAAAACAAAATATACCAACTCACCCTTCTTTTCTAAAGCCTCAGAGCGCTTTGACTATTTGGCAAAAATGGATATGCTCAAGGGTTCGATACGATGGGACGAAACCCTGCTTCACGTGATCGACAGGAGAATCCAGGACAGCGCCTTTGTCATGGATAGTTATTTTTTAGCCGAGGATACGGCATCGCTCGCAGATTTGGATATGAATGTCGGATCTGAGCCGGTAAAAACCAAGGCTAGTGTCGATTCGAAAAATGAAGTTTTAAATGTTTTGCTTTCTAATACAGAGCTGGACGAAAAAATTCAGCAAGTTCAAGTGGAGTTATTAGATGTTGGGCAAACAACCAACCCCGACACGCTGGCCGGAAAAAGAAGCATCGCGTTCGATGCGTTAGCGTCTGATCACATTCTTTTGGCCGATTATTTTTATTTTAATCTTTCAGAATACGATTCCGCCGACTTCTATTATCAATACGTAATTGATCATTTTAAAGAAAGTTCTATGTTGGAATTTGCTTTGTATGGCCATGCGCGAATTCAACACAAGAAAAACAACCCGAACTATTTATCATTGTATGAATTTGCTTATAATAAGTTTCCCAATGGAAAACTTGCCGATATTGGACGAAAGGTTTTGAGTTTAGAAGAAAATGTGACGGACAGTATTCAGGTGTATTTCAAACAGGCGGAGGATCAATTTTTGCGGAAACAGAATTATACGGAAGCCCTTCAGAGTTATACCAAGATCGCTCTCAGCGGCAGTACAGTTCACAAACTACAGGCCCTGTATGCCATGGGAATTTTGTACGAAAAGCACTTGAACAATTCGTTCGAAGCTTTTCGAACTTTTAACACGTTGATATTTGCCGGCCCTAATTCGGATTTCGCTAAAAAGGCAAAACCGAAAGTCGATGCGTACGCCAAAGAGAATAAAATTACACAGGATTCATTGGCGTTCTGGGTTAACAGTGATTTTTTTAAAATAACGATTCCTAAAGTAAAACCGGATACAATGAATTCAAAAGCGGACGCAGTAACAGCAATTCAAAAGGATTCGTTGATTGATTCAACCCTTAGCCGCATTCCCGGAGAAAATTTACTTCGGGACGAGGAGGTGATGCCTGCGGACACTGTACGGGCGAATAAAAACAAAAAAAACAGAAACATTAAATCTCCAATCAAGTCGGACGAAGCAATAAGGGAAAAAGAAAATGATAATATTATCGAAGAGTAATTCTGTTTTAATAATTTTGACGTCCGTAATTCTAATTTCAGGCTGTGTACCGCAGCCTATCTATAAATCCATTTCCACACCGGTGATAACCCGTAGCGGAGAGGTATCAGAAAAAATCACCGAATCGTTTACAGGAACGGCTTCGTACTATGCCGACAAATTTCACGGAAGAAAAACTGCGAGCGGTGAAACGTTTAATATGCACGATCTGACAGCTGCGCATAAAACATTGCCGTTTGGTACGATTGTAAAAGTTACCAATCTAAAAAACGACAAATCGGTAAAACTTAAAATCAATGATCGCGGGCCGTTTGTAAAAGATCGCATTATAGATGTGTCGCTCGCCGCAGCCAAGGAGCTTGACATGCTGGGAACCGGTACTGCGGAAGTTCGTGTCGATATTGTCGGAACTGAAAAATAACGCAACCATTAATCATTTGTGTTTATTATGTTTACGCTATAATAAAGTTTTTTTTCATTTTTCATACCCGCAAAATACCTTGACTTGTCCTGCTAAGTTCGGTACATTATAAAGTAATGTGCTTATCGGGTTTACTCACATACGTCATGGTGAGCGGAGTCGAACCATGACCAAGTTTAGTAAAATCAGTCTTCGACTTCGCTCAGACTGAAGTATTCCCTTCCTTTTGTGATCCAACCCGATAAGCACGTAAAGTAATCAGATTGATTTTTTATCAGCAAGGCGGCACCACAGCATAATGAGAGCCCATCTTGATCAATTTCTCAGGTACCTTGACGCCGAACGAAACTATTCCAACAAAACAATATCAGCCTATCATATTGATTTAGATGAATTTATAAGTTTTGTTGAACAACGCTTCGACTCCCGTTCATTTAGTTTGAAAGAGATTTCCAAGAATGAAATCCGTTCGTTTTTAGGTCACCTTGCGCGAAAAAAATTAGAAAAGAAGAGTATCGCAAGAAAATTGTCCGCAGTGAAGTCTTTTTTTCGTTATCTAATGAAAAACCAATTTGTTGATTCAAATCCGTCAAAACTGATTTCCACGCCTAAATATGAAACAAAAGTTCCTTCCTTTTTTACACAAGAGCAGATAACGGCGTTATTTGATCTGATAGACACAACGACCGTTGAAGGGTGCAGGGACAAAACGATACTGGAGCTTTTTTATACATCAGGAATGCGATTAAGCGAATTGATTCGTCTCGATCTGCGCGACATTAATTTTTCAAACCGTACCATTTCCGTTTTCGGGAAGGGAAGTAAACAGCGAATCATTCCGATCGGATCGAAAGCTTTGAGCGAGTTAAAAAATTATATATCCATACGTTCAACCGTTTCAAAATACGCCGAAAGTACGGACCCGCAAGCTTTATTTATTGTGCCGTCCGGCAAGAGAATCACGCCGTTGGCAGTTCAGAGACTCGTCAAAAAATATTTGTTACGGATATCGGACGCAAAAAAATTAAGTCCTCATGTTCTGCGCCATTCTTTTGCTACTCATTTGCTCGACAACGGAGCCGACATGCTTGCAGTAAAGGAACTTCTGGGCCATGAAAATCTATCGACAACACAGATATATACTCACGTCACCATGGATCGGCTGAAAAATGCTTATAAAAAAGCTCATCCACGGGCTGTCAAATAATTCCTTTTATTTTACTCATCTACAAAAGGAGAACCACATGAAAATCCGAATCACTTCCCGCCATCAGAAATTAGCCCCCAAATTGAGAGAATATATAGAGGAAAAACTGGATCGAGTAGAACGGTACTATGATCGTATCATTGATTGTGAAGTGGTTATTGTTAAAGAAAAAATTGCAGAAAAAGTCGAAATTAGTATCAAAGTATACGGTAAGTCCCTCAATGTTAAAGCGAAAGATCCCGATTTAACCAAGGCAATTGATCTGTGTATGGACAAGCTGGAGGTTCAATTGAAAAAATTCAAAGGTAAAATGAAGAGCCGTCCGCATGTACGCATATCCGAGGTTTTAGCCGGTACGGCGGAAGAATAACATTGAAAAAATAAATTATCTTCGTACATTCAACAGGTCAGAAGAATTCTGGCCTGTTTTTTTTCATCACACCTGATCAATAATACCACTATATGGAAAAAGTTATTCAAAGCTATGAGGTTGTAAAACAGATAGGCGCCGGCGGTATGGCGACGGTTTTTATGGGGCGTCATCCGACGTTGGATAGGCTGGTTGCGATCAAAGTTGTCAAAGGCGACAATAAAGATAAGATCAAGCGATTCGAACGGGAAGCAATTCTCTCCGCGTCGCTGAAGCAGGAAAACCTGCCGTCGATTTACGACTATTTCATGGATGCACAGAAAAATCACTATTTGGTAATGGAATACGTGGAAGGGATTGACGTAAGCGAAATTCTGAAATCGCGCGGACCGCTGCCGCCTGGAATTTGCGCGATGATCATTCGCGAAGCGGCGCGCGGGCTGGAACATATGCATGAAAACGGCATTATTCACCGTGACATCAAACCCAGTAATGTTCGGCTCGGAAATGACGGCCAGGTCAAGCTGATGGATTTCGGGATTGCGAAACAGGAAGACGACGATGCGCATAGAAATCTTACGTCAACGGGTATCATCGTCGGCACACCGTCGTACATGTCGCCGGAGCAAGCTTCAGGAGACAAACTAACCGTTCAAAGCGATATATTCAGCCTCGGCACGATGATGTATGAACTCCTTTCCGGCAAGAAGCCGTTTGCGGCGGATAGCAATCTGACCCTGATCACTCTGATCGCACAGGGCAAGTTTGAGTCGCTGTATCACATAAATGCGCAGCTTCCGCATGCATTGGTGGAGATAGTTCACAAAGCAATGTCGAAGAATCTGCATAACCGATATCAGCTAATAGGCCATCTGATCAAGGATTTGAACAATTTCCTTCAGGCTATTTCGCAATCTCAGATCAAGGATTATCTGACCAAATACTACGGCGCCGTTACTTCCAAAGATAAAAAAATAGATTTGGCTAAATTTGATATTCCCGTAAATGCGGATTTTACATCTACGGCCGTTGATCTTTCCTATTCAAGTTTGTCTTTTACTTCCTATTTCAAGCACATCAGAAAATTTCGATGGTTTTACACATCTTCAGCCGCTTTCGTATTAGCCGTATTCCTGTTGATTTTCCTCTATGCAAATGAGATGATTTTTCAGGAACCGCCGTTCGGGAAAGTAGAAATCGGCCTAAAATCCAAACGACAAAATATTTTGCGTGATACGAAATTATATATTAACGACAGAGAATATGCATTGGGCGACGCCTTCAACGGATCTGTATCATTAAACAAATTTCAATACGGCAAAAACACTATTCGTTTCAAATTTCCTGTCATGTACAGTACACAGGAATTTCATTTTACGCTTAAGGAGGAAACGGATAGTCTGAATTTCAATTTTGACGTAGATAAAGCGATTGATGATATGGACATTTATGCTCCCGAAAACAAAAAAATAGGCGTTAATGTGTCCAGTATTCCTCAAGGCGCGGCAGTTTATGTAAATAACGATTTGAAGGGCACATCGCTCAGAACTCCGTATTCGCAGAACTGGGGGAGTTTTAGAACTCCGGTACAAAGTTTTATTCTGAAAAAGGAAAATTTTCTGACTATGAAGATTTTAGGCCCGTTTCCCTCTAATGAGAGCTTCGGTCTTCATGTATATTTAGAGCCTAATAAAAAGTAGTATTATGGAGAAGGTAGCACATCTTGAATTGAAAAAAGGCGATGAAGTTGAGATAACTATTGATTCGGTATCATTCGGCGGGCAAGGGGTTGGCCGCATCGATGATTTTGTCGTTTTTGTAAACGGCGCCATTACAGGCGACACGGTCCGGGCCAAAATATTCAAAAAGAAAAAAAGCTTTGCTGAGGCTAAGACTCTTGAAATAGTAATACCATCCCCTAACCGGACGGCAGCCAAATGTCAATATTTCGGAACCTGCGGCGGTTGCAAAATGCAGGATGTAGATTATGCGGCGCAGCTTGAATTTAAACGTCTCAATATACAGGATGTATTTCAACGAATCGGCGGCTTCGATCAATTATCCATCCCGCCTCCGCTAGGATCCCCTAAAATATTTCATTATCGCAACAAAATGGAGTTTACGTTCGGTGATCGGGCTTGGCTTACGGAACGGCATATTGACACGGAACCGTCGCAGTTTGTTTTAGGCATGCACGTGCCTCAGCGGTACGACAAGGTGCTGGATATAAACGAATGTTATTTGCAATCCTCATTGGCGTCGGAAATAGTTAATTGGATTCGAACGTTTGCGCAGCAAAGCGGTCTGCCGCCTTATTCGGTGCGCACGTACGATGGATTCTGGCGGTTCCTCGTGATTCGTCAATGTGAACACACGCCGGGATTGATGATAAATATCATTACCAAAGAAGAGAACTTGCAGCTGATGTCCCGATTAAAAAATGAAATCCTGAAATTCTTTCCGCAAATAACATCTTTAATTAACGGGGTGAGCAAAAAACAATCGCAAGTTGCTTTTAGCGATTACGAAGTGTTGTTATTCGGACAGCCGGTGATTGTTGAAAAACTCGGCAGCTATGAGTTTGAAATCTCTTCCAATTCATTTTTTCAAACCAATACGTTGGCCGCTGAAGTATTGTATAAAACCATTCTGGAGTTATCACAATTGCAGGGAGACGAAGTGTTGTATGATCTGTACTGCGGAACCGGAAGCATTGCCTTATATCTCAGCAGTTATGTCAGGAAAGTCATAGGAATAGAATTGATCGAAAACGCCGTTGAAAACGCGAAGAAGAATATGATGCATAACCAAGTCGGTAATTGTGAATTTATCAGCGGCGATATGCGGATTACCCTTAAAACGTTGAATCACCGGCCCGATGTGATTGTCTTGGATCCGCCTCGTTCGGGCATGCACGACGACGTCACACAGACACTGCTGGAAATTCACGCGCCTAGGATCGTATATGTAAGTTGCAATCCAAGCACGCAAGCGCGCGACCTGGCCATACTATGCAAAGAAAAATACCGTATTGATAATATCCAGCCTGTTGATATGTTTCCCCATACCTATCATATCGAGAATGTTGTTTTGTTGCTGAGGAATTAAATTATGAATGCTCAAAGAGTACCGCTTTCCATTCTATGCGTCGATGATGAGCCGTCCATTTTGAGTGTCTTACGTAAATTGCTTGAAGAGGACTATAACGTTTATACTGCGTCCAACGGCCTTGAAGCATTGAATATATTGAACGATCACGAAATCGCAGTCGCATTAGTTGATCAGAAAATGCCGAACATGACGGGTATCGAACTTCTCACGAAGATCAAAGATTTATATCCCAATACCGTCCGCATTATTTTGACCGCTCATACGGAAGTTCACGATCTGGTAGATTCGATTAATGTGGGCGAGATTTTCAGACATATCAACAAACCGTGGGAACCCGACGTATTGACCGATTGCATCCGGGAAGCGGTTCTGAAGTTTGAACAACACCGCGCCATTATTAAACATAAAGACGAATATGAAAAATTAGCAACCGAAAAAGCTAATCTCGAGCGTGAAATAGTTCTTCTAAAATCCGAGATTGAAAAAGAGTATTCTCTCGATAACATCATCAGTATCAGCCCGGAAATGAATAACGTGCGCCGGCTGATTAATGCCGCGTCTCTGAGCGATGAAACCGTACTCGTACAAGGCGAAAGCGGAACGGGAAAAGAATTGGTAGCGCGCGCGATTCATTATAACAGCAAACGACACCACAAAAAATTCCTTGCCGTCGATTGCGGCGCGCTGACCGAAACGCTGCTGGAGGGAGAACTCTTTGGCCATAAAAAAGGGGCGTTTACAGGAGCCGTTCAGGATCAAAAAGGGCTGATCGAAGATGCCGTAGGTGGAACGGTCTTTCTAGACGAAATTTCTAATACCAGTTTGTCTTTACAGGCCAAATTGCTGCGCGTGATCCAGGAAAAGGAAATTCGGCGAGTAGGTGAAACTCAATACCGGCAGGTCGACGTCCGCATCATAGCCGCAACCAACAAGGATTTACTGGAAGAAGTTCAGAAATCAAATTTCCGGATGGATCTGTATTATCGTCTTAATGTTCTAAATGTGCAATTACCCGCGCTGAGGGACAGGCGTTCGGATATTCCGCTTCTGATTAACCATATCATCAACGAATACAATCAAAAATCCGAAAAAAAAATCAAATCCATTTCCAGGGAGGCTCTGAATCTTTTGTCATCTTTGCCGTGGAACGGAAATATACGTGAATTAAAAAACATTATTAACCGTATGATCATATTCACGCATGCCGAACATCTCGATATTCATGACGTTCCTGATGAAATTCGAACGGGCGGCCTTCCGACAGCGCAGCCCAGCTTCTCTTCCGATGCCGGCAGCTTTAATTTTTCAGTGTCTGCTCCAAAAACAATGGACGAATTGGAAAAAGAATATATCAGATTCATATTAGCTAAAACTTCTTCCAATAAAGCCGAGGCAGCTAAATTACTTGGGCTTAAAAGAACAACCCTGATCATGCGCATGAAAAAACTAGGGCTTTGATATAAAAGGATGCACCGCACCATCAGATCATATATCCTTTTCTACAAGCCGTATGGTGTGCATTCCCGATTTACAGCCGATTCGGGTCAGGTGACGTTAAAAGATTACGGTTTTCCGAAAGGCGTTTATTCTATAGGACGTCTTGATGCGGACAGCGAAGGCCTTTTAATTCTTACGAATGACGGGCAGTTTAAACACCTGCTTATTGAACCGAAATATGATCACTCGCGTACGTATGCCGTTCAAATTGAAAATATTCCGGAGGAGCGCAGTATGGAATCGTTGCGAGCGGGTATAGTGATTAATGGGAAAAAAACAAAACTGGCACAGGTTAGATTTCTGAGTCCCGATCCGCTTTTTCCTCCCCGTTCAAAACCGATTCGTTACCGCGCTAATATTCCAACGTGCTGGATTGAAATTATTCTGACTGAAGGAAGAAATAAACAAATACGTAAAATGACGGCAGCCGTGGGTCATCCTACTTTACGGCTGATTAGAACGCATATTTTGTCGCTAAGTCTGGACGGTTTATCGCCCGGGGAATGGCGGAATATGGAGGACGCAGAAGTGGAAAAAACAATAATGACGCTGCGCAAAAAACTATAAACCCGGCGGAAAGGTTTTGGTTTGAACCTGCCCGCGATGGCATGTATAACAATTAATCTCTTCCTTGGCGTTTTTGAAATAGGAGTCGTTTAACGCGTACATCATCTTAATCATGTCGCGGGCAATATCTTTTTCCTTTTTCTCATCGCTCGCATAATCATCGGTGTTATGGCAATATTCACATTCGACGCCAAGTGACAAGGTAAAATTCCGCATAAATTCTTTCATTTCTTCGGTGCTCATATCCGTATCTTTGATAACCTTAAGATTTTTTGGTTTGTTAGTCTGGCAGCTTACCATGGTGTAAAACGACAGCCCCATAACTAAAAGAATAAATAAAAATACGGATACCTTTTTCATCATACACCTCACGGATGTTTTGTTGAATACTTTCTAATTCAGGAAATGAAGCTAATACCGGCAGGATAAGCAGAAATGAATTATGATCAATCTAAAAAACGAGTTTACTTTAGTCAAGATAAAAACCAAAAAGGCACATCTGAAACGCCTAATGGCGCAGGATAAGTGAACTGAGCAAAAACAACCCTACTCCGATAAATACCATCAAAGGCATCCACCGCTGGTGAGAATCATTAATGCGTGGAATGAGATCAGTCGTGGCGACGTGGATGAATGTTCCCGCCGACATGGCGAGGGCGAAGTCTTTAAAGAACCACTCTTTATTCTGAAATACAAAAACCAATAGCGTTCCCAAAACAGAACTTAGCGCCAGTAACACCGTGCCCATTAATGCGTATCGTTTGCGGTGATGAGAGGCAAACATAATCGAAGAGATGGTAAATCCTTCCGGAAGTTTGTGTAAAACGGTTCCGATGAAAATGATCCAGCCTATCGCTTCACCGGTCAACATGCCTGAGCCTATAGCTACGCCGCTGAAAAAATTATGCACCATCAGGCCGATCAAGGCTGTAGTACTGACGATATTGGACACCAGATGGTGATGCGTCTCTTCTCCATAGTGAAAGTGCGGAGTAAAAACATGTTCAAATAAATGAACGATCAAATAACCGACAATCACAAAATGCATAGAATAAGGACTGGTGTGAAACGCTTCCGGTATCATGTCAAGAAACGCGACGGCAAGTATGTATCCCGCGCCTAACGCTATAAACAAGTCGAGATGTTTATCGTTCCATGTGCGCCGTGACGCAAATATCCAACCGCCCAGCATAATAATAAGACCGGAGATCAGGCTCAGCGTAAAAGGAAGTAGAAAATTTTCCATCAAGAACGGATGTTAAAAACAGCAGATTAGTCGCCAAAGAGCTTTAGATCAACTTTCATACCCTTTTGACGAACAAGGGTTATTAAAGAATCAAATTGAGCGGCAGCGTTGTTTAGCCGAAGATAAACCGATTCGTCATACACCATCTTTCCAAGATTACCTTCTCCGCGGCGAACTTTACTGACGATACTGTCTAAGGATGAGGTTACATTTTCAATAGACGCAGTGACATGTGACATATTATTAAATGTCGTGTCAAGGCGAACATCAGTTTTTTCAATGACCGTTCTGAGAATTCTGGTTGATGTTGCCAAACGGGTGAGAATCGAATCGATCTTTGTATCACTTTTGTTGACAATGATTTTCAGTCGCGCGGTAGTGGAATCTAAATTAAAAATAGCTTTCTTCAGCGACACAATAACCGATTTATCGCCGACGAAACTGTGGACGCCGATCAGCACGCTGTCTACTTTTTCCAAAGTACCCTTTACGTCGCTGGCTATTTCCCTCAGTTGGCTCGTCAGTTCTGTCAAGTCAGGCTCACGTACACCATACAGCCGCTTGGATTTATCAAAGGTTTTATCCGACCGTCCGGTATTCAATTCGATTCGTTTTCCCCCGAAAAAATCAACGGTAGTCATCGTCGCGGATGCGTCAAATTGCAGAGTAACGGAATTGGATAAACTAACGGATACGATGACGGAATCGGCCTCAAGTTCGATATCCGTGACCTTCCCCACCTTTAAGCCGCTGACGGTGACCGCATCGCCGATTTGTAATCCCGCGGTATTGCGAAATACAATAGTTGTCTCGAATGTGTTTGGTTTGAATGTAATTCCCTTTAACCATACGATAGCCAGAACAAATAGGGTCAATCCGACTAAAATAGTTATACCAACTTTGATCTCTAGAACTTTGGTGTCGTTCAATCAATCCTCTCTCGTTTCCAGATTATTCGAAGTCTTTCTCGAGATAATTCTGGAGGTTTTTCTTTTTTGCGTTCTTATTTTGTATTTCCTGCATCAACTTGTCGCTGAATTCCTTAGCGGCATCGTATCCGTAAATTTTTAATAAAAGATTCAATGCTATCGCCTCGGCAATAACGGTGATGTTTTTTCCAGGATAAATGGGCAATTTTATGGTAGGAATATCTACGTTGAGCACTTTGCCGGTCTGTTCATCCAGCCCCAGGCGTTCATATTCTTCTTTGCCGTCCCATAATTGCAGATCAACCTGGACTTCCAGCCGTTTTTGTACTCGTACAGCGCGTATGCCGAACATCTCCCGGATATCCAGAATTCCCACGCCGCGAATTTCAATAAAATGACGCAAATTATTATGGCCGCGGGCCATTAAGATGTTTTCAGAAATTCGTCGGATCTTTACGGTATCATCGGCAACCATCCGATGTCCCCTTTCAACCAAATCGAGGGCAATTTCGCTTTTTCCGATACCGCTTTTTCCTGTAAACATCATACCGATTCCGTATACATCCACCATGGAACCGTGAACAGAAATTTCCGGAGCAAATATTTCATCCAGATAGCCCGTTATAAGATGGATCGCATCCGTTGAAGATACATCTGTTACTGCCAGCGGAATGGATTTTTGTTTGCAAAATTCCAACATATACGGGATAACTTTATTTCCGTTCGTAATAATAATGCACGGCATATCAAAACGAAATACTTTTTCAAGCGACTGCTTGAGTTCTGATTCGGATAAACTGAGTAAGTAATAATTTTCTGTATTGCCCAGGATCTGGATTTTATCGTGAGTAAAAAGTTCAACAAATCCCGCTAACGCCAATCCGGGACGGTGCAGGTCACGTTGAGTAAGATAACGGGTTTCTAAACCTTCGGTAACCAGAAAGTTGAAATGAAGCTTTTCGCGCAAATCTTCGAAAAGTTTGCTCACAAGCATCTTTTCAACGATCCGTATGTTGCCGCTTTCGGTTTTGTAAACGATTTCATCCATAACTTAATAATGTAAAGAATTCAATATAATCTTTCAATCTTTAATTCATTTGACGAATTCGGTTAAGCTCTTTCTTCAGAAATTGTCCGGTGTATGATCTTTTAATCGTTGCAATTTTTTCAGGCGTTCCGGATGCGACGATATCGCCGCCATTTTTCCCGCCCTCAGGGCCCAGATCAATGATCCAGTCGCAGCATTTAATGACATCCATGTTATGTTCGATGATAATAACGGTGTTCCCTTTGTCAACTAATTTTCCAAGAACGTCCATCAGCATCTTAATATCCTCGAAATGCAACCCCGTTGTGGGTTCGTCAAGTATATACAATGTTTTGCCTGTGCTGCTTTTTGACAATTCCTCGGCAAGTTTTACGCGTTGGGCTTCTCCGCCTGACAGCGTCGTTGCCTGCTGGCCTAAATGAATGTAGTCCAATCCGACATCGTGGAGGGTTTGTATCTTTCTCTTTATTTTAGGAATAGCGTCAAAAAAATTCAGCGCCTCCGCGACGGTCATTTCCAAAACTTCAGAAATGTTCTTATTTTTGTATCTGATCTCTAAGGTTTCCCTGTTATATCTTTTTCCTTCGCACGTTTCGCAATGAACGTAGACGTCAGGCAAAAAATTCATTTCAATTTTTTTAAGACCTGCGCCCTGGCAGCCTTCGCAGCGGCCGCCCGGTACATTGAAACTGAAACGGCCGACTTTATACCCGCGAATTTTGGATTCTTGTAAACCCGCGTACAGATCTCGAATGAGCGAAAACAGGTTCGTATATGTTGCAGGGTTACTTCGCGGCGTTCGCCCGATAGGCGATTGGTCAATATCGATAACCTTGTCAATTTCATCTAATCCCGAAACGGATTTGTAGGGCAGCGGAGCGGTGGTCGCATTATAGAAATGTCTTGCTAGTACACGGTAGAGCGTTTCGTTGATCAGGGAACTTTTGCCTGAGCCGCTCACGCCGGTGATACAAACGAGTTTCCCGAGCGGAATTTCGAGATTTACATTTCTCAAATTATTACCGCTGGAATTTTTCAGAACGATTGTTTTTCCGTTTCCGGTTCTCCGTTGTGCAGGAATATCGATTCGTTTTTCGTAACGCATGTACGCTCCGGTAACGGATAGCGGGAATTTAATAAATTCCTCAGGTCGGCCTTGCGCAACGATAAGTCCGCCTAACCGTCCTGCGCCGGGCCCGAGATCGATCAAATGATCGGCATGTTCCATCGTGTCTCTGTCATGTTCCACAACAAGCACGGTGTTGCCGAGATCGCGCAGATCCATAAGGGCATGAATTAGTTTTTCGTTATCCCGCTGATGAAGGCCGATACTGGGCTCGTCGAGAATGTACAAAACGCCGACCAACTGAGAACCTACTTGTGTGGCGAGACGAATGCGCTGCGATTCTCCGCCGGAAAGCGTTCGCGCGGAACGGTTTAGCGTCAGATAGTCCAGGCCGACTTTAAGCAAAAACCCCAGCCGTTCATTTATTTCTTTGAGGACCGGCTCGCCTATTTTTTTGATACGTTCCGGCAATCTAATAGACGAAAAGAAATCGCGCGCTTCGGCAATAGACAGATTGACGGCATCGTTGATATTACGATTATCGATTTTATACGACAGCGCCTCTTTTTTTAAGCGGCCGCCGTTGCATGTTGGGCAGGTTTTTTCTGACATAAAACCTTCCGCCCAATTACGCATATGGTCGGACATAGTCGAACCGAAATAATGTTTAACGATGCCTACGACGCCTTTGAAAGCGCCCTTGTAATTTTTCTTTTTATTGCCTGAATAATAGTAAAAATGGTGTTTAGTGGAGCCGGTTCCGTGCAGCAGCGCGTCATACGCTTTGACGGACAGTTTTTTGATCGGAGTGTCAAAATCAAAACCAAACGAATTGAGAATAATTTCCATTTGCAGATAAAACCATGTCTCGGTTTTTGGATTATCGTAAGGCTTTATTGCGCCTTGACGCACGGAGAGATTCTTATCGGGAATCACAAGATCTTCATCAATTTCACGAATGACGCCCAGGCCTTCGCAGGCCGGGCACGCGCCGTAAGGGCTGTTGAACGAGAAGGCTTTAGGAAACGGTTCGTCGAAGCTGATGCCGCATTTCAAACAGGCAAGATGCTGACTGTACGTGATATCGGCATTTTTTGAGGATTTAGATTCTTCCAATACCCGTACCATCATTACGCCTTCGCCCAATTCCAGAGCTTGTTCGACGGAATCGATCAATCGTTGTTTATTTTTCTCGTCGATCTCCATACGGTCGACCACCACTTCAATGTTGTGTATATGGTACCGGGAGACTTTGTCCACGGATTCCAGTTCTTTAACTTCGCCGTCAATTCGAACTCGGACAAATCCGCTTTTTCTGAGTTTTTCGAATAATTCCTTGTAGTGGCCTTTTCTTCCGCGAACGACCGGCGCAAGGATCAGAATTTTCGCGCCGCTTTTGTTCTTTGAAATCGTTTCGATGATCTGATCCCGCGTTTGTTTTTTTATTTCATCCCCGCAATTATAACAGTACGGCGTGGCGATCTTGGCGAAAAGCAAACGGAGGTAGTCGTAAATTTCCGTCACAGTTCCTACGGTAGAGCGCGGATTGCGGCTGGCTGTTTTCTGTTCAATGCTGATAGCGGGGCTCAGGCCGTCGACGAGATCGACGTCGGGTTTTTCCATCATGTTAAGAAATTGGCGCGCGTACGCTGAAAGCGATTCCACATAACGCCGCTGTCCTTCCGCATAAATAGTATCAAAGGCGAGAGAGGATTTACCGGAGCCGGATAATCCGGTGATAACGGTGAGTTTATCTCTGGGAATTTCGATGTCGATATTCTTGAGGTTGTGTACACGCGCGCCGCGAACAATGATCTTGTCTTTAAACGACGTAGTATCGAACTCCTCAGGCTCAACCCGGACGGGCGACGAACCGGGATTATCAAAAAGAGATAATGTCATGCGCCATTAGTCTTGTTATGAAGGTTATGAATTTGCGGGACAATATATTAAGCGAAGCAGTGAATATCAAGCATGCAAAATAGGATAAAAAAAGCCCCGAACGCGTCGGGGCTATTAGAAACGAGTAATTAGTCTGCTACTTCTTTTTTCCTGCTTTCTTTTTCAAGATACCGATATTCTTTTTGATGATACTTGCGTCGGGCTGATCCGGGTCCAGTTCCAGGCATTTTTGTAAATACAGCGCGGCCAACGAAGCTTCCTTTTTATCATTCATCAGCAGAATTCCAAGATTACGGTGCGCGGCCGCGTTATGGGGATCATATTGCACGGCCAATTCGTATTCCTTACGCGCGCCGGCAAGGTCTTTCTGTAGTTTGAGTAGAATACCCAAATTCAAGTGGGCTGCCGCCAATGTATTATCCAGTTCAATGGCGCGGCGATAGTATTTGGCGGCATTGACGGCGTCGCCGTTTTTATCATAAGCCAAACCGGCATAATAGTGTGACGTTGCCTTTTTATCATCGACGGAGAGGGCTTTTAGATATGCGGCGACGGCTTCAGAGCTCCTGCCCTCCTCCATACAAACAAAACCGATATTCCTATACGCGTCAAGGTTAGTAGAATCTATGGCAAGGGACCGGCGATAATTGGTTATCGCATTGTCATAATCTTTTTTATTTTTGTATACGTTACCGAGATTATAATAAGCTTCGCTGCTCTTCGGATTAAGCTGAATTGATTTGGTATAATCACCCGCGGCTTCGTCCCATTTGCTTTGTCCGTACAATTGGTTTCCGCGCAGCAAATAGGTTTTAGATAATACGGATCCCAAGTTTAGCGCATTGGATTCGTCCAGGATCTTCGCAGTTTCGAAAAAACGAACGGCGTCCTCGTACTTATTGAGACTGCTTGCCGCAATACCGTCGTCATAATTTCGCAGAGCCATCCAGCTTTTGATGTAAGCCTTATATCCATCGTAGTCTGCCGCCAATTGCCGCGTCTTATCACGGCTGTTCGTTACCGCATCCCGGGTGAGATTTACATCAAAAGAAATGAGTAGATCATACAGCGATTCCGTCAACTGCGCCATCAGGAAATAAAACCCCTTGAAGTCATGAAAAGCGCCTTGAACCGTAACAGGCGAACTGCAAGAGCTCCGGATAAGATTGCAAACGCGGGCCTGAATGATGAGCGTATCCGCGTTCACGGTGAAACTGCCGATTATGAAAATATTGGTATTCCATGTTGACTGGTACTTTGCAAAAACGAGATTTGGTTTCCCGTCTAAAACGGAATCCAAATTGATTCCGGGATCTGAGACGGCTTTATGAATCTGATCCTGAGGAACGGCATTGAAAATTCCGGTGTTATTCATGCTTTCCGTGACCATATAACTCAGCCCGTAGGTCAGCCACTCGTACTTTTTATCCGTTTTGTTTTGGAAAGGAAAAACCGAAATCGCGGTTTTCTCCTGTGCGGCAAGTGTTTGCACAAACAAAAATATGCATACGATCGCATTTTTAAGTTTCATAATAACCTCCTGATAATTCAAAGATATTTTAAGGTATAAATTTAGGTAACGGATTACAATAAAAAAACCCAAGACGAGCTGTTTAGCAATAATTAGCTGATTTGTTTAAACTTACGGCATAAAAATACGATTTCCTGTGCGAAAAAAGTTCAAACTGCTTTACAGGAAGACGCCCACGCATTAAGGAAACCAACCCTGCGCGGAAAGGAACCGACTTTGCGCATTAAGGAACCAACCCTGCGCACTCAATGCCAAACTTTGGCATTAAGGAACCTGACTTGCGCACGAAGAAACCGACTCGCGGAATAAAGGAACCGGGTCGCGGAACGAAGGAATCAACCTTGCGCGGAAAGGAACCGACTCTGCGAACGAAGGAACCGAACCTGTGCACGTAGGACTCAGGGCTAAAACTCACTTCCACCAAAAAAAACATGACCATTGTCATTGACATTTGATATCCGGCTTAGTACATTTTCTTGCAATTCGTAGTCTAAGCTATGGGGTTCAAAATGACCGTTTTAACCAGTCGATCACTGAAATTACGTTAAAAGACGAATGCAAAGTGATGTTCTTGCAACATCGATAACAAAACATATGATAAAATATTTTTATCTCTTCCTCATGTTTCCTGTTCTACTTGTTGCTCAGGATCAAAAAATAAGATTTGAACCCCATCTGGCATTCTTTTTTCAGAAGATCGATTTTCCGGTTAATCAGTTCAAGCACGAGTATCAGCCGGGGCCGGGATTGAATCTGAGAATACCGTTTTATCAGGTCGATAATTTAGGATTTGCTTTTGTCACCGGTTACAAGTACCTGCCTCTGAAAGAGATCAAACTGAACATAATCATATCTCAGGACGGCGACTCCTTTGATTATTATACGCGAAACGGTTCGCTGGTGATTATTCCGATCTTATTCGATGGCCGAATTGCCGCTCAATCAGGCCGGATAAGGCCGTATGCCGGGGTCAGCGCCGGTTTTCACAGGATATCTATGAGTATGAAGAACAGGCAGTATAACACCAATACCTATGAATTATCAACTTCTGTAGACGGCTCGGATGCGTCTTACATAAAAACTTTCGCCGGCTACGGGGGAATTGCTTACCATTTCAACGATCGTTTGAATATTTTCACCATGATAAACGCAGATTACTACATGTGGGAGCATGAGGAGTTTAGCTATACGATAAAGCGACATAGTGGTGGTTCCTGGATTGGATACGATCAAAATCATCCGACCTATGAGGTTGATCAAAATGAGGTTAATGTATATTTCACCTTCGGTATTGGCTACAGATTTTAATAGTAAGCAAAGGATGTTTGTTAACCCGCCCTTGGCAAAAAAGATTACCGTTGTCTGCAGCGGACCGAGTCGGTTCAAACCTATCAGTCACGAAGACCTTTTAGGTTTCTACTAATAAAAAATCCCCTGCAGAAATTCTGCAAGGGATTAATTAAAAAAACGATTTGGATAACTTTACTTCGGATTACCGATCATCACATACGGCGCCCAGAAAAACGGGTGAATGTGAAAATCGCCTTTTCTGATCAGCGCGATCTGCGCCTGACGCATAGCTTCGGCTTTCGTAAGCCCTTTTTTTAGCCCGTCATAGAAATTGATCATGATGATCTTCGTTGACTCGTCGTCCACCGGCCACAGCGTAGCAACTATCGTGGGCGAACCCGCAATGGCAAATGCGCGCGATAAGCTGATCAGTTCCACACCGGTTGCGCTTTTGCCCATCGACGTATTGCAGGCGGATAATACGATAAGTTCATTTGCATCTTTCAGAGGCAGTTTCAGGATTTCACTGATGGTCAATTTATCGTCTTCGTTTTTTGCCGCGTTAGGGGCCATAAGTAAAAAGGACTTCTGCGGCTCATCGCTCGAGAGAAATCCGTGCGTTGCAAAATGGACCACGTCCGTCGTTCCGGCAAGTTGTTTGGCTTTGTCTTTGGTTGCTTCCAGATTCTTGTACAATTTAGCATTCGTATAGGACGCCTGGATCACCTTTGCTTCTTCTTCCGCGCCGGGTAAACTTCCGTCAGGATTGCCAAATACCAGCACATTCGAAATGCCTTTTGATTTTTTCTTCGAAACCAGATCCATCAGCGTTGCGGCTGTAAGGTAATTCACCGCTTTTTTCTCTACCAGAAAACTGATATCGCCGTCTTTCGTTTCCGTTGCGAGACACTGGAATGGAATGTAATATAAACTTGCCGCCGGAATGATCGTCACGTTCTTGATCTTGTCGTCTTTGATATTATCCCAGACAGGCAAGATCAGGTAGTCGGACAATTGAACCATAATATCACGAAGCGGCTTAGAGTGCCGTTCGTAAAACCGATCGTCGCCGCCCGGTTTCCAGTTGGCCATCTTGGTATCAAACCGGCCGCGCTTCATCAGCGAGGTCACATCGTTGATATAATAGCGGAACTTATTGACCAGTGAATCAAGTTGTGTGGCCGCAACGGGTACCGATTTCGCTTCGATCTTATCTTTGGTGATCATGAATATATACAAGGCATCGTCGGCAGGAAAATACTGAAGCAGGACCACGTCGTCATCGAGCTGTTTCTGTAAGTCGCTGAGTTGGATCGGATCAACTTTGATCACCTGGTAAATATTGGGATATTTCGTTTCCAGGTCGATCATCAACGCATTAAAATCACCCTGACTTTGCGTAAGCGTTTTGCTCAGATTATCAATTTTGCTTAAATCCTGTTTGTCGGCCGGTTTCGCTTTTTCTTCGGCTAACTGCTTCTGCAAATCTTCATTTTGTTTTTGAAGATCCTGAATTTTGTCTAATTTCTTTTGTTCGTTCTTGTCCGTGACCTGCAGTTTAGTAGCGTTCAGGACATCGTTGGACATTTTCGCTTTGCTGCGTTCAATATACTGGAAAGCTTCGGCGTTATTGCCCGCTTGTTTTAACAAGGAAATTAATTTTCGGTAAACCGGATTCTTGTCTTTCAAAAAGCTGTCGAAGAATTCCTTGTTGGTGAAATTGCCGCGCATGCTTTCAATGTGCTCAACCGATTTTTTCAGAGCGGTAATAGCATTCTGGCGGTCGGCGGCGGCTTTCTGATCGTCGCCCAGAATTTGACTTTCCTTCATTGCGCTTTCATAAAGCGTTCCAATGAAAGAATACGTCCGCCACAATCCTTCACGGTCACCGATCTCTTCCAGAATGCCCGCGCTGCGCTGATATAATTTCAATGCGCTGGCCTGATCTCCGATTTTCATATTCAACCGGGCCATATTGGCAAGATCGTACGCAATGCCGCCTTTGGAATTAATTTCTGTGTGCAGCTTCAACGCTCTATTCAAATAATCGGTGGCTTCGTCATAAAACTCGCCTTCAAAATACATGGTGGAAATATTGGTCAGGTCGTTTCCTACGCCGACTTTATCTTTAAGTTGTTCGTGATACTGCATGGCTTTAGTGTGGAAGGCGATGATTTTTCCGATGTCGTCCAGCGTGAGTTTTTTATTTTGCTGTCGGGCTTCGGCTTCCTTTACGCGAAATGAAGAAATGCCCCAATTGGCCAACGCGCTCGCGGCGCCGGATTTATTGCCGGTCTGCAAAAATTGCGTGACGGCCTCATTAAAATATCCCGCTGCTTTTGCGTGCTGATTCAAAATCTGATGCAGTAATCCGAGATAATTATTAGCGTCACCCATCTTTGCTTTATTCTGGGCTGCCGTGTAGGCTGACAGAGCGGAATTAAAAGAAGTGACCGCTTGTTCGTATTGGCCGTTTTCATAGGCAGCGACTCCGTTCCTAAAATCGGTGTCTCCGTTTTGAGAAAATGCCATCGAGGTGACGGCGAAAAGACAGACGATGGTGGTGAACAGTTTATTCATGGCGAGTGACCTTTATATTTTAATATGGTATAGGCTTATGATTTTGCCATTAATTCAACCTAACTTGGTATGGTAAGCAGCTTTTTTTTCTCCGCCATAAAGAACTCATGAAAGTTCTTTTTGAACGATTCCTCAGCGCCTTCTTTCAGGTAATGTGATTTGGTGCCGACGGTTACAACAGCCGTCTCGATCACATCGTACCCGGCCATGAGCGGCATTTCCATATACGCAAATGTCGTATCTTCTTTTTGGGACCTTTTGTATTCGGAAACGGAACTGCCTTTGAGCTGAATACTTTCTTTTCCAAAATATTCTATTATGCCTTTGGCAAATGCCGCCGTATCAAGGTCTCCGGCAAAGAGATCTTTCTGAATGACGGAGAATTCTCTCATCAGCAGAACGGCGTCATGGGTCAGGGCCTTTATGATATCGACGCGTCCTTTAAGTTCCGCCTGTGAACGCGCCGTCGATTCCATTTTCAAGACGGAAACGCCGACTCCTTCATACACCAGGTCATCCATCGTGGTTTCCGATTTTTCGGTGGTTTCTGTAGATTCAGAAACTTCTTTTTTTTCAGCCGCTTCTTCTTTTTTGACATCTTGTTTTTTTGCCTCGCCGCAATTCAAGGAGAACAAGGTGAAAACGAACGAAAACATCCACGTAATTTGTTTCATGGCAACTCCACTAAAATTTAGAACTATTTGAGTGCTTTGTTTAATCCTTCGAGGATCTCTTTGGACGCTTCTTTGCTCAAATTGGTTAAAGCAATGATACCCGCTTTTTCAGCGGCGCCGATCGAGATGCCTTTGACCTGCTGTTTGTCGCTGTTGGCGATGGTCTTACCCGTCTCCAGATCGATAGCGCGAATGGAACAACTTGCCCATGCGGATACACGGTTACTTGATCCGCCGCCGTAGGGATTAGTGGAGCCACCGACCGATTCCATCGCTTTCACGTTGCCGATAATAAGCACGTCGGCGACGCTTTTCAATGCGGCCGATACGGCGTCATCGTTACTGCTTTCCGCGGAAGCCTTAGCCTGCTCACGGCTCACGGCCTTGTACACTTCATTTTTGTCAATGACCTTGAATTTGTTGGAGACCAATTGTTTTACAATATCGCCTTCAACGATGGAGTTGGCCTGTTCTTTCCCGATATTTTCTTCAAAAAGTAATATGACGATTTTTGTGATGGCGGAACCTTTGGCGGTGAAAGTAAACTCCTTAAACACTAATTTTGCTTTTTCGACCGCGCCGGGGAGTTGCTGCCTGAAGGCTTCAAAATCTTTTAAGTTTAGTCCGATTTTGACTTTGTTAACGCCGCTGGGATTTACAGATTCCACGGAATGAACGGTAAATTTTGCAAGTCCTTCGCCGTCGGCTTGCGCTTCTTCATCGGCTTTGACCACGGTGGGCGCAACGGAGGATGAAACTAAATTGGCATTTTTAACGGCCGAGACGACGCCGTTATTATCATAGACAAGTTTGGCAACGAGCGGCTGTGCCAGCGGCTCGCCTTTGACGCCGCGCTGTCCGTCGCCGCCGGCGATCTCAACGCGCATTTTTCCGAGTAAGTTTTTCAATTTCGTGTCAAAACTTGCTTTGATCGAAACCTTTGCTCCGGTTCCTTCAATATCGCCTTCGATCGGCTCTTTATTGATCATTTCCGCCAAAACAACTTCCTTTGCGCCGGCAAGATACTGGCTCAACGCGAGATAATAATCGCCGGTGGATTCAGCTGATTTGCCGGACTGATAATACGTTTTTGCGATATTAACCGCTTTTTTTAATCGTTCTGCAAATTGTCTTTCCACTTCGGCAATGGAAATTTCGCAGTAGGCATAATGCTTTTTACCTTTTTTCTCGTCTCGGTGAAACTGAACTTTGAGGTTTTTTAACGTCTCGCTGGAAAACGACTCGGTAACTTCGTTGAAACTTTCCGACATAGAACTCGCTCCGCCCACGGTCGTTTCCTCGACCACATTGGTTACTTTGTTTGTAATTTCGGAACGGATCGCACGAACGACCATGGCGCGCGCATCGGCTTCCGCCTTGTTGGCGTCGTCCGATTGATTTTTTGTAACGGGCACTGCGCCTAATCCCTGATAATACCCGTCTTTGATCGGCATATTCGGTAAACTTTTTATCCAATCGCCGCCGCCGCCTTTGGATCCTTTAGCGTTTTTCTTTTGTGCCGCGGTATCTCCCGCGGGTAAAAGCATCAGTGCCATGATGATAACCGATAACATCATCGATAACTTTTTCATTGACAATTCCTCCTTAGTGAATGAGACCTATATAGATTATTGCAGTTAAATTTAGTTTTGTATGTATCGCAGCAACAAGAAATTAGAAATGAAAAATTAGAAATCAAAAAAACAAATTAAAAATTAGAAAATTACAGGACTATTTTTTTCTGATCGGCCTCGTGTCATACTGAAAGAATCTTTTTTGAGTAAAGCAAAATCTATAATTCAAAAAAGATTCTTTCAGAATGACAACCACCTCGGGTTAGTTCATTTAATCCACAAAATTCCCCGATGCCTTTACCGGTTTTGTCTTCAAAAGCTATTTCTATCGCAGAAATAAAGTTCATCAGTCTAACTGATCAAGCGCTGCGTTGAGTTTTTCAAGAGCCGCCTTGGCGCTTTCACGCCCGGATGATAATATTTTTTGTGCATTATCTTCCTGCGAAGTTGCTTCAGGAACTTTTATGGTTTGCGATGCTTTCCGTTTTATTTTTGCAAGCATGCCGCCGGTGTAAAGCCGCGACAAGGCATAAAACGTTTGTTTGCCGGCCTTATCCGTTGCAACAAAAGTGGCCATGATCTGCGAGCCTTCCAGAGAAACATCGGTGGCCTCTTTTGTTATTTCCGACATGTAATCGTTGAGAGGTTCGCCCCCGAATGAACTGCCCTCAGATTCAATCCAGGTTTTGGTAATGTTTTCGATCTGAACGCCGATCGTTTTGGCTAACTTTGTTCGAGCCGATTCTTTAGCTTTTTCAATTCCTTTTGTTTGCGAAAAATATTTCCCTTCATCCATACCTACGGCAAATACGGCGCCTTTGTCTTTTGGAATTTTGTTGATCCACACCGGATATCCGTTTTGCATCTTCAAATAATCACGATTGATCAATTTTCCTAACTTGTCACTCAGGCCTTTGAGTTTTTTCGGATCTTTAACTTTTTCTTTGGCCTTCTCATTTACGTGACTGATCACCTGCGATAACGACATGCGTGTTAGCGCGTAATGCCATTTTGAACTTCTATCATACCAGGTTTCGACAATCTGGGAGCCGCTGAGCGTTGCTTCAGAAACGGAATTGGTCATTTCTTCGATAAAACTTTGTCCGGCGGCGCCCGACGCTTCGCCGGAATTAACCTCATACCAGTCGGTGAGTATGGCCTGAACTTCGCTTTTGATCGTTTGCCCCAATTCACCCCGTGATTTATCTTTTGCGGCTTCTCGGCCGTTCACATAAAAATAATAACCTTCGGCAATGCCTACGGCGTAGATGGCGTCGTCCTCTTCGGGAAGCGCTTTGATCCAATCCGGCTTGTCTTTCCGAACGTACGACTTTGGATCTTTTAAGCCTTTTAAGGAAACTTCTAATTTCTCAATTTTTTTTGGATCTTTCTTACCGGCAGTTTTTTTAGCTTCGTCGACCACTTTCTTTTGGATAGCGCTGACCGCGCCTGCGAGCGGCAATTCGGCAAGTGCATACGTCAGACCTTCAGGGTCCACCCATGTTTCCAGAATTTTGGCATTTTGCACGGAGGCAAGAACGTCTTCATCAATACTTTTTTCGAGCGAAGATACTAAACCTGAAGCCGAGGAGCCCGACCATGTGCTGGTAATTGTTTTGACGTTCACTTTGATCGTTTGAGCGAGTTCCGCTCTGGCTGATTGCGCCGCCGCTTCTTCGCCGGCTTTTTTGTCAAAATACCGGTTTACCATTCCGACGGCAAAGATGGAACCCGGGGACATCGGCAACTCATTTACCCATTTGGGCGCATCTTTTTTCCCGGTTTCCTTGCTCTGCGAATAGACCGGGCTGCTGCTCAGGGCTATGATCAGAAATAATTTTATCAGGCCATGTTCAGAGCCGATATACATGATCTCTCCTCCTTCAGTGGTAACGCTGGACAAGATGATAAGAGCGGGGACACATCTAAAAAGTGAGATTTTATAGTAAAAGAATCAATAGTTAATACCATTCAGTAAGAATGCTCCGCTGATAACCACTAGCCCACGAAACACACGAAATAACACAGAAAAAATTAAACTAGAATCTACAATCAAAAAATAGAGTGACAATCCATAAAAAAATTTTTGTGTCCGTTCTTGTATTCTGTGGGCAACGAGCCCTTAATTCGGCGATTGTTCCCATTTGCCAATCGCTTTGTCGAGAGCCTTCAATGCATCTTCCGCGCTGGCTTTTACGGCCTTTATCCGTTTTTTAGCAATATCGGATTGTACTTTTTTCTTAAACTCATCCACCAAAGATTCTTTCTTTAAAACGACTTTGGCGTAAAATTTGAATTTAGTGTCCGATTTTTTTTTGGCAGATAATTTAAACTTTTGCGGTTTTTCTGTGTACGGCGGCCAATAATCTTCAGCGGCAGAATTTTTCATAACTGTATTAGTGATACTTTCCTTGATTTTCTCAAAATATTCCTTCGCTACTACTATTTTGTTTCTATCATCGATAGTTCCAACTTCTTCGATAAAACTTGTTGTCAGGTTTTTGATATATGTCTGAATCATTTCTTCTATGTATTCACGACCGTTTTCTTCGGCTTGTATTATTGCTTTTTGCGCATCGGTACTCTCTCCTACCCCTACCCCGACAAAAATATTACCATACAGACCGCTTCTTGAAAGCCATTCGGGCATTTCGCTCTTTTCCGCCGACACACCGCCGCTTTCATCTACTGTTTTCCTAGTCGATACTGACGAATTTTTATCAGTCAAAGTCTTGGTAGTTGTTTTAGCCGGAGCTGTTTTACCCGATACTGTATATGCCAAGGCTTCGATCATGTCGAGTAGACCTTCTTTTTTCCCTTCATAATTCTCGGATTTAGTTCTAACAATCTTACCGGTAGTTACATCAATAATTCGAATATCAATGGTATAAACCTGCCCAAATTGACCTACTTTTCCGGCAACCATGAGTTCCACTCCTAACAGTTGTCCAATCTGGATCGCACACTCTGCGGAATTGCAATTGTCCGTCATGGTGAAGTCTTGAGCTTTCAGGATTGCATCCATTTTCTCTCGTTCCAATACCGTATAAACGTCAGTATTGACAAGATAATTGTTAAAACGGTCGGTTAGAATGGAAATTTCATTCTGATCAACTCCACCGGAATTTACAAAATTCAATACGGCTATAGTACTCTTCTTTTCCTGCGCAAATGCACTTGTCC
The DNA here is from genome assembly GCA_008933615.1 of bacterium. NCBI lineage: Bacteria > bacterium. The sequence goes on from WBUR01000028.1 coordinate 45,032, forward strand.
ACAGAGCACCACAAAACATGATTAGAACGTAATAATTTTTCATATGAATTTTCCAATCTGAACATGTATGGTGAAATTAATTGTCCAGCGACTGTTCCCATTGCCCGATGGCTTTGTCTAGAGCCTTCAATGCATCTTCCGCATTGGCTTTTACAGCCTTTATCCGTTTTTCAGCAATATCGGATTGAACTTTTTTCTTGAATTCGTCAGCCAAAGATTCTTTCTTTAAAACAATTTTCGCGTAAAATTTGATTCGATTACCTGTCATTTCGCCGTTAGGTGGCCAATAGTCCATTACGCTAGCCTGTTTTAACAACGCCTTAGTAATACCTTTAATAATTTCTTGAAAATATTGTTGTGTGGTGACATCAGTTATTTTTTCTTCGCCTATCGCGCTGACTTCTTCCATAAAATTGGATGTAAGGTCTTTGATCATCTTTTGAATCGTTTCTTCAATTTTCTTTCGACCAGCAATCTGTGCTCGACTTTTACCAATTTGGACTGATGTGCCTTCACCAATTCCAACACCTATAATGACCCTGTCATATAATCCTGTTTTCGAAATCCAGCTTGGAATTCCGTCGGTTAATGTTGATTCCTCGTCAACATAATTAGTTGTTTTCCTAGTCGATACTGACGAATTTTTATCAGTCAAAGTCTTGGTAGTTGTGTTAGCCGGAGCTGTTTTACCCGATACTGTATATGCCAAGGCTTCGATCATGTCGAGTAGACCTTCTTTTTTCCCTTCATAATTCTCGGATTTAGTTCTAATAATCTTACCGGTAGTTACATCAATAATTCGAATATCAATGGTATAAACCTGCCCAAATTGACCTACTTTTCCGGCAACCATGAGTTCCACTCCTAGCAGTTGTCCAATCTGGATCGCACACTCTGCGGAATTGCAATTGTCCGTCATGGTGAAGTCTTGAGCTTTCAGGATTGCATCCATTTTCTCTCGTTCCAATACCGTATAAACGTCAGTATTGACAAGATAATTGTTAAAACGGTCGGTTAGAATGGAAATTTCATTCTGATCAACTCCACCGGAATTTACAAAATTCAATACGGCTATAGTACTCTTCTTTTCCTGCGCAAATGCACTTGTCCACAGAGCACCACAAAACATGATTAGAACGTAATAATTTTTCATATGAATTTTCCAATCTGAACATGTATGGTGAAATTAATTGTCCAGCGACTGTTCCCATTGCCCGATGGCTTTGTCTAGAGCCTTCAATGCATCTTCCGCATTGGCTTTTACGGCCTTTATCCGTTTTTCAGCAATATCGGATTGAACTTTTTTCTTGAATTCATCGGCCAAAACTTCTTTTTTGAAAACGACTTTGGCGTAAAATTTATAACGATTATCCGTTTTTTCGCCGTAGGGCGGCCAGTATTCTTCTACAGCTGCGCCTTTTACCAATACATCGGTGATACTTTGCGTGATTTCCTGAAAATATTCCTGCGCGGCGGCTGTTTTGCTTTTTTCATCGATCGTGCCGGCTTCTTCCATAAAATTAGTTGTCAGGCTCTTAATTTGCGTCTGGATCGTTTCTGCAATACGTTTACGGCCGTTAAGGTCGGCCTGCGATTTTGCCTTTTGCTCGCTTAATCCCTCGCCGATTCCCACGCCGATAATAATATCTTCATACAAACCGGCCTTGGAAATCCACTCGGGAGCTTTGTTCTTGTCGGTAGATCCGCTGCCGCCGGCGCATCCTGTCATTGCAAACATTACGATCGAAAAAACGAATAGCTGAAAATTCTGTTTCATATGGTTTCCTATCGTATTTTGATGGTTTTAAAAAAAAATAACCGTAGTCCCGATACGCCAGGACTACGGTTTTCTGTTTAACAGGTCACAAGCTTATTCTACAGCTTCTTCGCCTTCGTCAGAACTGATAGGGCCATTGTTGCTCGTCTTTTCCCATTTTTCAATGGCTTTATCGAGCGCGCCTAAAGCATCTTCAGCAGACGCTTTGACACCGGCGATTTTCTTTTTGGCAATTCCATCCGCCATTTGCTTCTTATATTCGTCGATCAGAACGGATTTCTTTAACACCATTTTGGCGTAAACTTTATATTTTCCGTTCGTGCCTTTTTCCAGAGGGCGGCCCGGCCAATATTCTTCGGCTTTAGAGCCTTCCAAATATTGTTTTGTCATACCGGTTGTAATTTCAGAAAAGTACTGCTGAGCGGCTCCGCTTTCGCCTTCTTCAGTCGTTGTGCTGGCTTCTTCCATGAAATTAGTGCTTAAACTCTTAATTTCAGTTCCGAGCGTAGCTGCAATCTGTTTACGTCCGTCTAGTTCAGAACGGCTGATCGCTATGTTTTCGCTCGTGGCTTCGCCGACACCGGCTGCAACGATCACATCTTCATACAGGCCCGGTTTGTTGATCCATTCCGGAGTGGAATTTTTCTTCTTTTTTTTCTTTCCTTTCTTTTGAGCCATGGCGTCATTGCTCATTAATGAGAATGATAGTAATGCCACGAAAGAGTAAAAAAGTATTTGACCTAAATACCTTTTCATACCGTTCCTCCTTAGAGTTAAATGATGAGAGATCCTAAGAGTTTGAACAACCCTTGTTTATTTAAAAGAAAAAAATTGTTCTAAATGATATATCGTATAGCGTTAATATAAATTTTATTAAAGAGGTAAGTGATTTGAGAGTGACCTAAATTTATTTAAGGTGCTGTCCAAAGTCAAGTAAAACATTTTTCGGTTCTTTTTGATTGTTTCCTTAAAGCAGAATGAATATGGGATAGAAAAAAAAGGTAAACGGTGATAATTAAAAGTGTTATATTTTTCAATCCTTGAAGGCGGAGGGCGTATGCCGTATTTTACGGATAAGAAACCCGAAACAACCGATGTCTGAATTTAATCTCTACATTCATATTCCGTTCTGCGAACGCGTCTGTATCTATTGTGATTTTTACGTGACGACCGCGCGCAAGCACATGGACGGTTTCACACAGGCGATGACGAAGGAAATAACTCTTTACGCGCAGCGTTACCCGGGCGCGAAACTACGCACCGTTTATTTTGGAGGAGGAACGCCTTCTTATTTACCTGCTGAAAATCTCACTACAATAATGAATCAACTGCGATCTTCATTTAACATAGATCAGAATGCCGAAATCACGTTGGAAGCTAACCCGAATAACCTTTCTCATGAAAAACTGAAAAATTTGCAGGATATCGGAATTAACCGCCTCAGTATCGGTGTCCAGTCGTTTAGGGAAGAAGACTTGAAATTTTTGACGAGAAATCATAACGTGAATCAGGCGCGTGAATCAATTACTTACGCAAAAGCAGCAGGGTTTGATAATATCAGCATCGACCTGATCTTCGGTTTGCCTGAACAAACGCTAAGTACATGGGAACAAAATATCACGGAAGCGCTGGTTTTCAGCCCTGAACATATCTCCGTTTACAATCTTACCGTGGAGGAAAGAACGCATCTGAGCAAAATGGTTCAGCAAAAAAAGGTCAACCTGCAGGACGAGAAGATTGAATTGGAGATGTTTTTGAAAACGATTCAGTTACTGACGCAGGCAGGATACGAACATTATGAAATTTCCAATTACGGGAAGTCCGGCTTCTATTCACGCCACAACAGCAGTTACTGGCAAGGCTCGAGTTATCTTGGCCTGGGCCCGTCGGCGCATTCATTTGAAGGCAAACGCCGATGGTGGAATGTCAGCGATATCAGAAAATACATCGAAATTTTAGAAACAGGTAACACGCTGCCGGTAGACGTTACGGAGGAATTGAACGTACAACAAAAATGTATGGAATATATCTTTTTGAATTTACGCAAGAAAGAAGGTTTGGATATTCGTGAGTTTGAAAAAATAGGCGGGTTTAGTTTTTTTGTCAAATTCAATAAAGCGCTGGAGAAAAGCAGAGAATTTATTATTCAGGAGAACGGGCGAATACGATTGTCGGATAAAGGATTTTTCTTATATAATAAAATTTGTGAAGAGTTTGTTTCTGAACTATAAACACGTTTCCTTAAGCGGCAAATTGTATTTCCCGCGAAACAGGCGAAATAACAAAACATAAAATAACTTTTCTTTCGGTTTTTTGTGGGCAAGACTTTTCACGCCCCATTCCTTTACTAATGCCAAATAATTTTTACGTGTGAGATAGTATCGCCCACCTGTATTGCATCCGCAACGTCTAACCCATTTCGAACTCGTGCAAATATCGTATAACGCCCGTCCAGATGCGGCTGAGGGGAATGGGTGATAAACCACTGGCACCCCTCGGTATCTTTGCCGGCGCTGGCCATACCGATGGTGCCGCGCTCGTAGCGAAGCGAACTAAATTCCGACCGGATAGAATAACCCGGCCCGCCCCAACCTGTGCCCAGAGGGTCGCCGCCCTGAATAACAAAATTAGGAACCACGCGGTGAAAATGTAACTGCTCAAAAAACTTTTTCTCGGATAGTCGAACAAAATTTATCACTGTCATTGGCGCATCGTCAATATAAAACTCGATTTCGATCCGGCCTTTACTGGTTTCGATCACTGCCGTCGGTTTATGCTCTTTTAGCTTTAGGAAATATGCAAAATCAATCGGATTGATTTTCTTGCCGGCCGTTACAGCCCTATTCTGTTTTTCTCCGGTAATCTTCTCCGTATTTTTGGCTGCGTTTGCCGCAACAACGTAATTGGTATCGGCGAGATATGACCTAAGGAATTCCGCTGAGACGGGACTTTTAAGATCGCCCAGCGCGTCAAATACTGCCGACTGCGATTCTACGTCGATCGGCGGTTTGATTTGCTGAAAAGAACGAATAATTAATTGTGACAGCGTGTCGCATTTTATCTGGTTTTTCTTAACCGCTTCATCAGCCGATAATATTCCGGCCGCGATAGAAAGCAAGGTAATATCTTTTGTATGCAATGATTGAACGATCAGATGTTCTGCCCGGCTGTCTTTGATCTTGCTCAACGCATCCAACGCATTGTTCTGTACTAATCCAAATGTGTCGTGCAAAGCTTGTTCCAGATAGACTAGAGCGGTCGGCGAATTAGTGTTTCCCAATGCTTCAACAACACGGGATCGCAGATAACCGTCGGGGCTTTTCAACAGCGCTTCAATTTGCGCACCCAGTGTTTCATCGGACAGTATTTTTTCGTTTAACATCGTAGCAAGCGCAATGAGAATTTCTCCTTTTTCCTGCCGTTCTGAGTTCTGCAAAAACCGCCCGGTAAACTGCTTAAGAAAACCTCCGACATCTTTCACATCGCTATCATAGCTCTTTGCCATCGCGCGGATCGCCGAGATCCGGACGTGAAGGTTTGAGTCTTTTTTCCCTTCGAAAGCAACGAGAAAATATATTTTCTTGAGATCATCGAGTTTAAATTTGAAATTGCTTAGCGCATTGACGGCATTCACGCGAACTTTCCAATCTGCATCATTGAATACACTGACAATCAATTCCTGAACGATTTCTTTATACTTCAGGTCTTTTGGCTCCAGTTTCATCAAACCCAGCGCTCGCACGGTCTCCATTCGAACGCGATCATCGTTGTCTTTCAGTGACGACAGAATAGCCGACGCAGTTTTTTTATCATGAATTCGCATCAACGCGTACATATTTACCCACCGTACCGTCGCATTCGGGTGCTGTAAGTTTTGAATCAAACCCGGATAGGTTTTCTCATTTCGCAAATTTCGTATCGCCATACGCGCGCAAGCAAGGGCGGATTCTTTGCTGACTGAAACAGAGGTATCGTTTAAAGTTTGTTCGATCAAATCAAATGAACGATCAGAACCGGTTTTGCCAAGCGCTTCGAGAATGGAAGTTTTTATCGATGTGCTTTTAGTATTATCAAACAATTCCTGAAGGGCCGTTTCAATTTTTAGTTGCGCCGATACACCGGGAGAAACCATCCCGATCTGCCCGAGAGCAAAAACCGATTTTGGGGATATTTCAGGTAATAAATGCCGCGCGAAAAAAATCAAACTGTCAATCGCGTTTGTGTCCTGTAATTGACCCATTGCCGCGACGGTACGTATGTTTAGAAACGGATCCGGATGCCGGAGAAAAGGATATAGACTGTCAGGTGAAGTTCGGTTATCCAGAAACGTCAAAATTTTTTCAAGCTCCGTATTCGATTTTTTGTCCTGTGTCGCACATGCGGCGCAGAGTAAAATCAATACTGCATATAATGTTTTCATAACAACCTCATTACTTATTTTCCCGTTCGATAAGCAGCGCCAAACCCAGCCCTCCGCTAATGCACAAGGTGGCAAGTCCCAAACGGGAATCACGTTTAATCATTTCGTGAACCAGCGTCGTTGTAATTCTGGCGCCGGTGCAGCCGGTCGGGTGACCGAGTGCGATCGCGCCGCCGTTGACATTCAGTTTAGCGCGTTCGAACTTCAGGTCTCGGTCGCAGGCCAAAACCTGCGCGGCGAATGCCTCGTTGAGTTCGATCAGGTCGATATCTGATAATTTCAATTTCGTTTTTTCCAGCAGTGTGCGTACGGCAGGTACGGGCGCAATCCCCATATCGTGCGGATCGACTCCGGCAGAACTGTAAGCGACTATTTTCGCCAACGGTTTTAGGCCAAGCTCTTTCACCGCGTTTCCTCCGGCCAATATAATAGATGAAGATGCATCAGTGACTCCCGAAGAACTGCCTGCGGTGATCGTTCCGTCCTTTTTAAAGACCGGTTTAAGTTTTTTCAAGTCGTCTAATGTTGTTCCGAAACGGGGATGTTCATCCTGATCAATAACCGTAATTCCTTTTTTTGAAGTGAGTTCAATCGGAACGATTTCGTCCTTTAATTTGCCGTTTTTTATCGCTGCTTCGGCGCGATGTTGTGATTCCACCGCATATGCATCCTGCTCTTGTCTTGAAATTCCATATTTTTGCGCGAGTTCTTCTGCAGTAGCGCCCATCAGTTTATCTGCCATCGGGCAAAAATATCCGTCGAGATGATTGGAGTCAATAATTTCGCCGTGTCCCATGCGATAACCCCAGCGAGCCTGCATAAGAAGATACGGAATATTACTCATGCTCTCGACGCCGCCGGCGAGGACAAGTTCGTTGTCGCCAAGCACAATAGAAGTGTAGCCATTGATAATGGCTTTCAATCCCGAGCCGCAGGCTTTGTTGATCGTGTAAGCCGGTTTGGACGAAGGCACACCGGAATTAAATGCGATTTGCCGGGCGATATTTGGGCCTATGCCGGCCTGGCGCGCACAGCCGAAAATAGATTCGTCTATCTGCTCGGGAACAAGTCCTGCCCTGCGAATTGCATCTTTTGCCGAAAGAACACCCAATTCATTTGCTTTTAGTGACGATAAACTGCCTCCAAATTTACCAATGGGCGTTCGTACGGCACTGATAATATATACCTGATTCAAAGTAATCTTAATTGTAGGGTGAGGAAAATTTAGTGTTTCAATTTACTTGTGAAACGTCATTTATACAAGTTAAAAATATTTAGTTCTAATAATTGCTTTAAAGTCAATGTTTTCAACATATTGAACCATCCAAATTGATGTAAGCATATAAGAGAAAAACCTTGCTTTTTCAACGCTTGATTCGTATATTGCGAGCGAATTTTTAATCCAAGTTTTTGTATTTTAACCCTCAAAACACAAAACAAAAAACCCTCGACTAAGGTAGATTTAATGTGTTTGGTATCCTTCGTCGAATAATTAAGGAGAATGAAAATGGTAAAGAGAACATTATTGGCGCTGGGCCTAGCAGCATTCGTATTAATCGGCTGCGGCGGTCCTCCAAAAGAAGACATCGAAAAAGCCGGCAAAGCTAAAGTTGCTGCCGATGCTGCGAAAGCCGCTGATTACGCAAAAGAGAACTATGATGCTGCTGCCAAGTCGATGAACGATGGCGCCGAAGCCGTCAAGAAGAGCGAGTGGGAAAAAGCCAAAAAAGCTTATATGGACGCCACTGCTAAATTCACAGCCGCTGCTGCTGAAGCTCCTGCCAAAATGGAAGAAATGAAGACGGCCGCTACTGCTAAAGTTGACGAACTGAAGAAGATGATGGAAGCTACCGGTAAAGACAAAATGGTTATGGCTGCAATGAGAGGTAAAGACAAAGCCAAATTTCAGGCGATGACCAAAGAAGCCGGCGATATGATCACTGAAGGCGAAGGTATGATCGCTGAGAACGCAATGGGCGCTATGGAAAAACTGACTGCTGCCGCTGCGAAGTTAGATGAAATCAAGATGATGGCGAATCCCGGTAAGAAGTAATCTGATTTAATTTTTATTAAAAAACCCCCGTGAGCCAGTGGCATGCGGGGGTTTTTGTTTTTTACACTGCTGGAAACATTTCTTAGATTTACAATTTTCTAAGTTTCACGTATTCTACTCTGTGATTATGGCCTTTTTTCAGAATGAGCTGCGCGCGGTTGCGTGTCGGCAGAATGTTTTCCCGTAGATTGAGCCCGTTAATCTCTGTCCATATTTTTCGGGCAAGGAGCCTTGACCCTGCGACAGACAGTTTTGAGAACCGGTGAAAATACGACGCACTATCGCGAAAGATCGTTCGTCTGAGGGTCAGAAAGCGGTCAATGTACCAACGGATAATATCTTTTTCCTCTGCATCCACGTAAATCGAAAAATCAAAAAAATCTGATAAAAAAACCTGCGGTTTGTGCCGTCGTTTTACGCCATTACTTTGGAGTACATTAAGCCCTTCGATTATCATAATATCAGGCTGACGGATGGTTTGCATTTTTGCAGGTATAATATCATACGTGACATGGGAATACATGGGAGCGGTCACTTCGGCGCATCCGGATTTTACGTCCGCAACAAACTGTATCAGCCTTTTCTGGTCATAACTCTCCGGGAATCCCTTTCGGTTCATGATACCCTTTTTATCTAAAGTACGATTGGGGTACAAAAACCCATCCGTTGTTACAAGATCGACTTTGGGATGATGAGGCCACCTGGCCAAAAGCGCCTGTAGAATGCGCCCCGCCGTGCTTTTACCGACAGCAACGCTTCCGGCAATCCCGATCACGTAAGGAACTTTTGCAGAACGGTTGGAAATAAATGTGTCAGTGACTTTATATAACTCCTGGGAAGCGGCGACGTAAAGATTGAGCAGGCGTGAAAGGGGTAAATAGATATCGACCACCTCTTTCAATGAAACTTTTTCATTGATACCGTGAAGTTCGCTCAAGTCGGCTTCAGATAATGTCATCGGGGTGTTTGCGCGGAGTTTAGCCCACGCGCTTCTGGAAAACTGCTGATAGGGAGAAAATTGTTTGTCAGAAGGAGTTCGTCTGGTCATATTAGGCTTCCCGTATGTGGGCATAGTATAACCGGATGACGATTGACTTTCAAGTGAATATTTACCCGATCAAAATTCGATTGTGATTTCTAATGAAAATACATTATATTTTTTTCAAGTAGTTGAATAATTGGATCCGCTTAGCTCCGCTCTCAGTACATTCAAAAAAACCGAGATTGCATGTTTAGCCAAAAACCGCTTCATACATATGCTGAACTCATATTACTTTTTTTTGTATTTGTCCCCGGGCAATTATTCGGGCAAGTGAACACAGAAAAATTGAGAAATTACGAAGCACAAAAGGGATTTCAGAATACCGCCGGACTCGGATTTGGATTTTTAGCCGGTAACTCCGAACAATATCGTGTTGCCGCTAATTATCGTTTGGATTGGCTGACGACCAATTATTATTC